>JABMRB010000730.1 GCA_013202865.1 Candidatus Nealsoniibacteriota bacterium
GCTACAAGCGGCTGGTGCCGGGCTTCGAGGCGCCGGTCAATCTGGCCTACTCGCAGCGGAATCGCTCGGCGTCGGTGCGGATCCCGATGTACAGCTCCAACCCCAAGGCCAAGCGCCTGGAGTTCCGCTGTCCCGATCCGAGTTGCAATCCCTACCTGGCGTTCTCGGCCATCTTGATGGCGGTGATCGACGGGATCCAAAACAAGATCGATCCGGGCGAGCCGCTCGACAAGGACATCTACGACCTCGATCCCGAGGAGATGGCCAACGTCCCGCAGACCCCCGGCTCGCTCGACGAGGCCCTGGCCGCGCTGCGCGCCGATCACGAGTTCCTCTTGCGCGGCGACGTCTTCACGCCCGACGTGATCGATACGTGGATTTGGTACAAGACCGAGAACGAAGTAGACGCGCTGCGGTTACGCCCGCATCCGTACGAATTCTGCTTGTATTACGATATTTAGCAGACCGTTGGAGAACGAAGGGGTGGCTGGGGCAAAGCGCAGCGGTGCCCCAGAAACCCAAGGACACGTGGCCACAGGCGGCTCGCCTGCTGTATAGTGCAGGCGAGCCGCCCACACCACGAGATAAGAACCGCATCTGCCGTGTGCGTCCCGTGCCTCGACGCACCCCGCGATCGATCGACGGGAATTTCTCAACGGCCTGTTCCCCCGCGGCCTATGGGTACTCTCTCAAATCGTCCGTGGTACAATACGGGCGACGTGCCTGCTCCACACAAGGCTCCTGCCCCCGTAACCAGATGACTGGACTTGGTGAACACAACCAGAAAGGGAGAGACATGCGCAAGCCTCGCGTTTTCGGCGTCGTACTTGCAGCCGGCGTCCCACTCGGTTTGCTATACGGCCTTCTGTGTTTGAACGGCTGCCATCGAGGCGCGAAGGAAGCCTCGCCCGAGGTTTCCTGCCACTGGAACCTGGAACTCCTTGGTAAAGGAGTCACAGGCTACCGTAGCGCACATGGGGAACTGCCCCAGGTCTCGATTGGTCCAAAGGGGGACGAGCACAGTTGGCGCGTTTTGGTGGTTCCTTGTGTCTTCCCCGAGCAAAGTGGAATCACAAGCAGCTATCGTCTGGACCAACCGTGGGATAGCGAGGATAACCGCGATGCTCTATGGCCGGGTTTCCTTGAAAATTTTGTTCACAGTTGCCCCCTTGACCCGAGCCCCACCGAGGATCGCTTCTTCACGTCCTACTTGATGCTCGTGCGGCCGTCGGTCCGGGATTCGGAGACGGGCGAAATGAAAGCCGCAAGCCTGGCACCCGACGCCGTGTTAGTCGTTGAATCGGTGAACTGCGGGATCGAGTTTGCCGAACCGCGTGACCTACCGTGGGACGACCTCTGGGAGGGCGATTCCCCGTTTGGCAAGGCCAAGCTCAATTCGCTCCATCGCGATGTGGTTATGGCACTGCGCGTCGATGGCAAGGTAATCGAGATCCCCAAAGACATCACCAAGAAAGACCTTCGGAAGTTGCTGAGCGGAAACACACAGTAATGAGGCGCGGGCCGAGACCGGGTTTGTAGGGTGCGTGAAACGCACCACGACAACCGCTCCCGGTGCGTTGCACGCACCCTACAGCGGCTCCCTCTTCTGCTCCTGGTTCAATTCCGGTCCCATTTTGCGGCGTTTGTACGTGACGCGATACGTCACCAGCCGCTTCTCGCCGGGCGTGAGATCGAGGAAATACTTCGCGTGGTTCTGGTCGACCCGTTCGACGCGGCCGGCCGCCTCGTGCAGGTCGACGTAGGCGCCCGGCTCGTTGCTCTGCCAATCCTTGGGCTTGCCGTCGCTGCCCCAGAGCACGACGTCGGCGTCGAAGCGACGCTCTAGTTCGATCTTCGTCGGGACCGGCTTGCCGCAGACGATCTCTTCCTCGTAGAGGAACGTCTCGTCGTAGTCGATCAGGTCGTAGTACATTACAAACGTGTCGCTGATCCGCCGCTTGTACTGCCGGGCGACGACGTTCGTGATTGTCTGGTCCTTCAACCGACGGACGATCGTGACGTCCGGGTCGGCCCCGACGTTTATTTCAACGCGATCGCCGATCGGCACGTACTTCGTCTGCGTGCCGCCGATGTAAGCGAGGTCCCGGCTGGCGTACTCGGAAAACAATCGCACGTTGCCGTCGGGCAGCGGCGCGACGCCCAGGTTCGCCATGTCGGGCACGTCCTTCTCGTTGCCGTCGTCGCCGACGAGCTTCACGTTCTTGAACCGGTAGAACTTCGTGAAGTGTTTGCCGCCGTCGCGGTCGGTGAGCTTGTAGATGCACTCCAAGGGTACGTCGGCCACTTCCATCGAGATCAGCCGCTTGGGCTCCTTGTCGCGGATGTCCTCGCGGCCCGCGATGGTGAAGAGGAAGTATTCGGAGAGCCCCTGCTTTTTGACGTCCTTCTTTTTGTCGACCACCAGCCCGTTGTCCAAACGGCCGTCGCGGGCCTGCCTGTCGTACGTCTTCGTCACGTCCGCCAGCGCGTTGCCTTTGAGCCCGAGCGTGTAGCCGCCCGGTGCCGTGGTCGCTGGAGCCGTGCCGGGGGCCGGCCGCGTGGCCAACAGGGCGATCTTCTCAACCAGATTGATCGTGCCGACGACCAATCGCGTCTGGGCGTTGTCGTAGAGTTCGCCCGAGTTGTTCA
>JABMRB010000731.1 GCA_013202865.1 Candidatus Nealsoniibacteriota bacterium
GAAGAACCCCACCAAGGCAGCCGAACTACTCGGCAAACTGCACTGCCGTCAGAAAACACTCGGCGCCAAGATGCCGCAGCCGATCCAACCGTAGCGGAGGTCGACGAACCCGTGAGGCCGCGGGAACCATTCTCATTGGCTTACCTGCTATCGCTCACTCCAACAAACCACGATCCACAAAGGAATTTTCTCCCTATAACGTTCGGGCTCACCGGTCAGGCCCCGTTTCGCAGATGACGCGGAAGCCGACGTTGAAGACTTTCTGGTAAGGGTGATAGCCGAGGCGGGCACTCGACGTGCATCGCTTGGGCCGATCGTACCACGACCCGCCCCGAACCACCCTTCGCCCGGCGGTTGTGAGGTCGTTGCGGCCGTCGCTGCGATCGTACGGATAGGGGCGATCGAGGGATCGTGTCCATTCAGCGACGTTTCCATGCATATCGTGCAGACCCCAAGGGTTGGGGCGATAGCGGCCCACGTCGACCGAAATGAAACCGCCGTCGTTGAATCGTGCGTCCTTAGGTACCCAATCATCGTACCGATTCGGCTTGGGCACCACCCTGACCGTGACGAACGTGTCCAGCGCAAACTCGCGCAGCTTCTGATCGCCGAGGTTGGCGAACGGCGAGAAGTCGGTCTCCAGGTCGCCATAAGGCATCGGTGTGGCGGTTCCTGCCCGCGCGGCACATTCCCATTGGGCCTCGGTCGGAAGCGTGAACTGAAACCCCGTCTTGGCGCTGAGCCAGCGGCAAAAGGCCGTGGCCTCGTTCCAAGAGACCCGAACCACCGGTTGGCGGGACCGATTCGCCGGATAGCCATGGATACCGAATTGGTAGCCGTGCATCGGTTCGACCTGGCTATCGTGGTCGGGATTGAACCGAGCGAACTGCTCGTTGGTCACCTCGAATTGGCCGATCCAAAACGGTCGGTTGAATTCAACTCGAGCGGTCGGGCGTTCGTCTCGATGGCCCTCGGCACCACCGAGAATGAACGCACCGGAAGGGATCGGCACCAACGACATGGTCACCTCTTCGCCCAGGTCGATGACCCTTGGCTTCAGACGCTGAAGCTGCTGTCGCCGCCGGGCTTCGGCCGCGTCGAAAGGCCAAAGCTCGCAACTGACCACGCCGGGGGCCTCTTCGGCGGGGGGCTCGGGAAGGATCGGTTCAATCGGCCCGCTCGGCGCCGCGGGGATTGCCTCGAGGTCCTCGTCGACGCCGGCGTAAAGACGTCGCATTGTTCGAGCACGGGCGGCGACGTGGGCGACCTTGTTCTCACCGGCAATCTCGCTCCACGTGCCATGGTAAGGAGCGTTCAGGTCGATCCAGGTGATCAATCGATCCCACGCCTCGGCGTCCAGCACAACGCCGTGGTGTCCTTTGCGAAGGATCTGGAGCAGTTCGGTACTGTCGGCGTGGAACTCCATGGGAGCCAACAATCGAATGTTGCTTTCGATACCGGGTCGGCGGACGAAGCGATGCAACTCGCCGTAGGAGACGGAGAACCGCCCCCCCTTCGGCAAAGACCCTCCCACGTTGCCCGAGATGCTCGACGCCCAATCCTCGATATGTTTGTCTCCTCGCAGGTCGCCGATCATCCCCTCGGAGGCCACTGTCCCGTTCGGTTGGGGTGTCCCGTTGTGGCATCCGACGCAGTACTTATCCAACACGGGTTGCACTTCGCGGGCGAAGTTGAAGCCGCGGACCGGTCCGTACCAAGGTTCGATCCGCGAGGGATCTCGTCGCAACGCCATGGCCGGGCGATTGGGGATACCCGAGTTCTGCCGATCGTGGCAACCGACGCACGAGAGGACTTCGCCCGGCATGGCCGTAAACCAACTACGCATCAGTTGCAGTGCCTTGCCCTCCTCGTCGAGCGGTTGCACGGCGATCGGCGTATTGGCCGGCACAATGAACGCGGCCGACCCGTCCGCTTCGACGGGAACGGTTCCCAGCACGCGGCGGATGTCCCACGGGCCGTCCATGCCGATGCTGCCGAGCAACCCGCCCATGTTGCGGTAGCTGAATTCGTAGGTGAATACGCGCAGCTTCTTGACCGCGCCTCGTGGAATACCGCTGAGCCCGGGGCCTTGGTAGACGTTGCTTAGGTAAACCAACGCATCCTTGCGGCTGGTGTCGACCTTGCTCGGAATGGTCGGCGGTGTGCGTGTCTTCTTCAACGGCACCGGTTCTAACATGGCGTAGCCCGGCTCTTCGCACAAGAGCAGGAAATTGTCGAACGTGTCGACCAAGTAGATTCCCCAGGCTGCGCCGGCGGTCGGCTGGGCCGAAACGAGGAAATAGTTCTCACTGAGCGGATAGGGATGCAGGAATCGGGGAAAGATACCGTCGGCCAGATTGTCCTTGATGACCATGGGAACTTTCTTGCCGTGGCCGGGGATCTCCTGGACCACGCCGTCGGCTTCGTGGCGTCCCATCGCCGGATCGAGAACCAGCATTCGCCCCATCCGCGCCTGGCCGTGGTGGCCCGTGGCGATGCCGACGACCTTGGTCGGATGCCCCGGGATCCCCCGGGCATAGAAGAACGAATTCGTAAAGAACGAGTTGCTCCCGTAATACTCCATCTGCCCGGTGCCGTCCGGGTTCATGTGGAAGAGAATCCGCGAGTTCGAGTGCGGCAGGTCCGTGTATTCCCAGCGCAAGTAGAGCACGCGTCCGTTGGGTAGTACCGTCGGGCACCAGTTGTGCTCCTGGTCGACCGTCAGTTGTCGAATCGAGTTGTCATGGTTGAGGAGATAGGTGTTCGTTACATGGTCGCTGCCGTAAACGCACGGCACGCCGATGAACGGGGCCGTCGACGTGAAGAGGATTTGCCCCTTTTCTCCGGGCAATACGGGTAGATAACAGGCATCGTAGTTGTCCACGTCCGGC
>JABMRB010000732.1 GCA_013202865.1 Candidatus Nealsoniibacteriota bacterium
CGATCCGGCGTTGTTACAAACCGGTTACACCGGGCGCGGCGAGCTAGAGTTACAATGATTCGATGGTTCCTGTCCCTGGAGGGAAGATCCTGTCATTTTGCGACGTTTCTTCCTTACTCGCCAAGGCGAGGAACTTCTTGACGCCTGAAGAGTCCAAGACAATATCCATCTCGCTTCCGTGAGACACCCACCACTCCCGACCAATTCCGAAGGAGCAAGCCCATGCAACGCCTGATACTCTCGATTGTGTTCGTCCTCACTATTGCGGTGATCGCGTCGCCGGCCCTGGCCCAGGCCGACGCCCAAAAGGCCTACGAACAAGCCAACGCTGCCCTGCAAGCCGGCAACCTGGCCGAAGCCCGGGACCTGGCCAAGGAGGCCTCCGAGACCGATCCGAACAACGCCGAGGTGTTCCTGCTGCTGGGCAGGGCCCATTACGGACTGGGTGAATTGGACGAGGCCGTGGCGGCCTGGAAGCGGACGCTGGCCTTGGCCCCAGAGGAACCGTTCGCCAAGCGGATGCTCGACGCCCTGCAAGGCCGGACCAGCGACATCGACCTGCGGATCACGATCGTCGAGGCGATGGTCCGCGAAAGGCTCTATTCAGCGGCACTGAAAGAGTCTGGAAGGCTTCTCTCCGAGAAAGTGACCTCCGATGGCCAACGAGCCAAAGTCATGATTCTCCAGGCGGAATCGCTCGTGCGACTGCAGCAGGGTCCCGAGGCCCAAAAGGTGCTCCGCGAACTGACGGCCCTCTATCCCCAACAGGCCGATGCGGTGCAGACGGCGTTGCTCTCCGGTGAAGCGAAACTGCAGGGTGACCCGAGGTCTGTTGCCGAAGCCCTGGCGATTCTCGAAAAACTGGTCGCCGATCATCCGGAAACACCGGCCGCCGTTTGCGCCCGGTACGACATCATCCGTCACGCCCCGGACCTGCGATGGAAGGCAAGCGAGTGGGACGAGGCCCGCGCCGAAGCGATGGCCAAGTGGCTGGCCGCCAACGCCGATCACGAGTGGGCTGCGGAAGGCCGGTCGCTGCTGATGGGGGCCTATCTCGCGATTGCCGGCCGGGACCCGAAGCCGGCGCCGGAGTCCGAATTATCTGCTAACGAGATCAGCGCTCTGGCCTTGGCGGCTGAGATCTACCGGCAGGGGCCGCCGGCCAGCGAAGCCGACAAACTGACCGGCGAACTGGTTTCCCACCTGAAGAACCGCTATCTGGCTCACGGTGCATACGCGGCCGCAGTTCAGGCCATGGAGGTGATCCTGGTTGCCCCGCTGTCGAAGGGCAATCGGCTTACGGTACTCAGGGAGTTGGCCTCGGCAAAGTACAACATCGCCGCGAAATGGCTCGACGACACGGCCCGGGCCGGAAAGCTCCCCGTCGGTGTCGCGCGTGGGAAGTTGCCCGAGAAACTCTCTGACGTGCTGACCGTCTTCGAGACGGTCCGCAAAGAGTACCCGGCCGAACCGCTATGGATCGACCAGGCGAATCTGGCCAAACGCGTACGGGCGTCGTCCGCGCGGGTGTTGCCCACGGCCCAATTCAAGGGGCTTAAAGGACCGGACGCTTGGGCTTTGGACGTCGCCATGCCGGTGGTTGCTGCCGGCGGTACTGATGCCGCGGCCGTCAAATCGGCCGTCGAGACCGTGCAAGGGATCATCACCGAACGCGCCGCGCTGAACAAGCCCGGCTCGCGCAAGTTGGCGGTCGATTTGAGCACGGAGTTGCTGACAGCCATTTCCACCGACGACCCGAACTGGGCCGGTGTGATTACGTCGTACTACACGATCGTGCAGAACTACACGCCGTACGTCTTCCAGGAGAACATCAAGGACGGCCGGTCTGAAGAAAACGCGAAACTGTCCGACCTGCAGAAGGCCTATCTGGCCACGTTGAAGAAGCACGTCTTGCTCGAAGCCAGGCATGCGCCGTTTGCGGTAGTGCAATTGGCCGAACACCTGGCTCCGTGGATCGAGCACGGGCACTGGGCCGTCGCCGAGGAGGCCTATGCCGCGGTCGTCGACGCCTTGCCGGAGCAGCAGCGGCGCCAGGTCGACTTGGCCGTGGTCAATCTCTGGATCGGGCAGACCATGCGGGAACACCAGCGGCTAATCGCGGCCGGGTTGACGGTGCAACGGCAACTCGATCCGGCGTTGGAAAAGGCATTGCAGCGATGTTACGAGTTGCAAGCCGGCCTGGATGACGAGCCGGCCATCCTGTCGCAGGTCCGTGGCGTGTGGGACCGCGTGTTGAACCACTACCGGACGTTGGAGTACTACGACGTCGTCAACGCGGCGATCGCGATCAAGGCCGAGCAGGCGGTTGCGGCGGCTGCCGAGTACGCGCAGTTCACGCAGGCCCGGGAACTCGATCTGGCGGCCCGGCGCGAGTTGACGAAGCTGCTGAAGCAATACGGCGCCGCGGAAAAGATCGTGCTTTCTCCGGCCTTCCAGAAGGCAATCGCCGCCTATACGAAATTCATCACCGACCGACCGACCAGTCCGTTGGTTGCCCGGGCGACCGAAAGCGTCTTGGGCGTCGGCCGGCTCTTTGAACAGCACAAGGCGTATCTGGTGGCAGCGAGTGTGTACGCCGATTTCGCCACGTTTGCCGCCGGCGTCAATGTGCTCTCGCAGTCGGCGCCGGGCACATCGAGCACGGCCGAGCAGGTGGCCTTCGCCGTGGCGATTGCCACCGACGCCGAAGCCCGAAAGCTATTAGCCGAGCAGGCGGCGCGGCGTAAGAGCGACGACCCGCCGCCGGCGAAACTCAGCAAGGAATTCGCCGCGGCCATTGCAGCCTACAAGGCCTTCATCGGAGCCCATGGCGAGAGCCCGCTGGTGGCTCAGGGCACGTCGAAAATCATGGCCATCGCGTTGGAGTACGCCAAGATCGACGCCTGGGACGTTGCCGACTCCGTCTACGCCGACCTGCTCGGCTCGAAGCTCGATATCCGCCGCCCCGAGCGGTTGATGTTCGCCCGAGGGCTGTGCCAACTCGGCCGCGCCATGCCGGATCACGCCGGCCAGGTCCTCTCGGCCTTGACGACCACGGGGCTTCGCGGTCGCGGAACATCATCCTTTTCGGGCATCCAGTTGGTCACTTTGCCGCATCGCGATTCGGGACCGGCCGACGAAGGCCGCCGGGGAGCGAGCGCGCCGGCCGGTGGTCCACCGCCGGCCAGGGAACCCGCCGCGGCACAACCGGTCGCCACGCCGCCGGCAGACCCCGCGGCCTTGCCGCAAGTCCAGATGTCGCTGGAGGGTGCGGCCGACGCCACCGAGGAGGCGGATCGCGATTCGCAACTTTTGGCGGTGATCCGTCAGCAGCAATCGAGTCGGGCGGCGCAAGTGGCTCAGCTTCGCGATAACTTCGCCTACTCGAATCTTGCCACGGCTGCGATGAACCAGCAGCCGAGCCAAGGCCAACAACAGGCGGAACAACAAGCGACACAACAAGACGTGCGACAAGGGCCGGCCGTACTCGTCCTCTCCGAGGCCGAGTTGACGCGTCAGGCGACGGCCATCGACGCCGCCTACAAGATTTTCCAGGGCATCCGCACCGACCACGCCGAGACGCCCACCGCCGAACAGGCCCGCGGCGAGATCCTCGTGATGGTCGGGCATTGGCGGACGCTGGGGCAGTGGCAACGGTCCGCCGCATTGGCCGGGCAGTTCCTTGCCGACAACGCGACCGAATTGCAACGGCCGAAGATCAGCCTGGAGATCGCCCGCGACCGCCTCTCCTACGCCTCCAAACCGATCGAGCGGAAAACCAACAAACAGGAGATGATGGCGGAGGTTGCCAAGCGGTTCGACGCCGCCCGGGCCGAACTGGCCAGCGTCGTCGCCAAGTTCCCCAAGGAGCGGAGCTACCAGCAGCAGGCCCAATGGGACGTAGCCAACAGCTACTTGACGCAAGCCCGGGTGGTGGGCGCCTTCAGTCCCACGCTCGCCCGGGGGCAGTACGTTCGCACGGCCAAGGAACTCACACAGGTCGCCCGGCAGTATCCCGACCATCCGAACCTCAGCAGCATCCCGCAGATGCTCTGGAGCATCTCGACGGAACTGGCGGGCCGCGGGTTCAACGACGAGGCGATCCTGGTCTGGAACGAACTGACGATCTACGATCCGATGCATGCTCTCTCGCAGCAGGCGGCCACGCAGATCGCCAACACGTATCACCAAAAGCTCAAGCGCCCGCTGCTGGCCGCCGAGGCCTACCAGGAGTTGTACTACACCGGCGGCGCCGCGAACCAGAGCCTGCTGGACGCCATCTTCCAGATCGGATCGGACCTGAAGACGCAGAAACGCTACGTCGAGGCCCTGCACGTGCTGGAGACGTTCGTCGACAGTTTCCCGCGTCATCCGCAGGCCGGACAAGCGTTGACGATGGCCGGGCAAATCCACCAGACCAACGAGGCCTGGAAAGACGCCATCGCCGCCTACCGCCGCGTGCTCGACGAGTTCGAGAACGGGCAGTTCGTCCAAGAGTCCAAGTGGGCGATCGCCGAGTGTACGATCAACCTGAGCCAGTGGCGCGAGGCGGCCGACGCCTATCGCGACTACGTCAAGGCCTATCCCAAGGACGCCAAAATCGAACAAGCCAATCAGCGGATCGAGGATCTCAAAGGCCTCGCCCGCTACCAAGGGCTGGTCGACGAGGATAACCAGCGCAAGGCCTTCGACGCCCAATTTCAGATCGCCACGATCGTGCGGACCAAGCTGGCTAACCCGGTTAAGGCGATCATCGAATTCCGCAAGGTGGCGTCGAAGTGGCCCACCAGCCACCTGGCCGACGACGCCTTGTACGAGGTCGGTGCGACCTACGCCTCGTTGGGTGAGACAGAGAAGGCCCGCGAGGCGCTGTTGACGGTGGCCAAGAAGTATCCCACCAGCCCGTTGGCCGACGACGCGCTGTTCATGGTCGGCAAGAGCTTCGAGGACGAGGCGGGCAAACTGGCCACGGCCACCCGGGCAACGACGCTGGAACGGAACAAGGAAGTGGCCCAGCGGCGCGCCTACCAGGTGGGCCGGGACAACCTGAAGAAGCAGCAGGAATTCCGCGAACAACAGATCGCCGATCTAAAGCAGGCCGGCAAGGGCAAAGTGGCCGAGGCTGCCGAAGCCCGCTTCGCCGGCAACTACGGCCAGTTCAACGACGCCAACACCATGTTGATCGCCCAGAAGGCCTCGCAGGAAGTCGAAACGGCGACCGCCACGCAACTGGCCGACCGCCAGGACAAGATCAACGCGGCGCTGCGCAAGGCGGTCGAGGCCTACACCTCGGCCTCGAAGGTCGGCGGCGCCGATAAGGCCGACGAATCCCTGCTGCAAATGGCCACCATCTACGACCAGCAACTAAAGGACCCCGAGGCCGCCATGCAGACCTGGCTGGAGATCGTCGCACAGTTCAGCGGCACCACGGTGGCCGAGGACGCGAGCTGGCGAATCGCCGAGACCTACGAAAGTCAGGGCGAGTACGCCAAGGCGATCGACGCCTACAACGAGTTCCTGCGAAACTATCGTGGCCGCGAGCGGGCCGGTGCCGCCCAGTTCGCCGTCGCCGAGAACTACGAGAATCTCGGCAAATGGATCAACGCCATGGACGCCTATACCAACTACATCACCAACTACCCCGAAGGGCCGTTGGTAGCCAAGGCCAAGCAGCAGATCACCTGGATCAAGACCTATCGCCTGTAAACCGCTCAGTCGTCAGTCGTCAGTTGTCAGTAAGACGAGAACTGAAACCTGACTACTGAAACCTGAAGACTGAAAACTGACAACTGATTACTGATTACTCAAGGAGCCCCAACCATGCGGATCCATCACATCCTCACCCCGGCGATCCTCGCCCTGGCGCTGCTGGCCCAGTGGGCCGTCGCCGCTGAAGCACCTGCCGATCCCGAACCCGCCGCCACGGCCGAAACGCCCGCAGCAGCCCCGGCCGATCCCAAGCCGGCCGACGACGCCGACAAGCCGAAAGAACCGACCGCCGAAGACCTCTTCACCGAGGGCCGCGACGCGATGTTCAAGGGCCAGTACCAACAGGCCATCGACCTGTTGACCAAAGCCGTCGAGGCCGACAAGGCCAAGACCAGTTACCGGCTGCACCTTGCCCGGGCTTATCGCTACGCCGGCAAGGACGACGAAGCGGTCAAGCACCTCGACGAGATCCTCAAGGCGTCGCCCGACCACGTCGAGGCCGGGCAGGCCCTGGGTGAAATCCATGCCGCCGCCAAGCGTTTCAAGGACGTGGTCCGCGTGCTCGAGCCGCTCTTGAAATTCCGCCACGACTATCCTACCTACCACATGCTGGCCGAGGCTCAATACAACCTGGGCGAACACGACAAGGCCCGCAAGCATTACGAAGAGGCCGTCAAACTCAACCCGCAGAGTGCGTCCGACCACTACCAACTCGGCAACATCTACCTGGCCGGAAACTTCTTCGCCCGGGCCGCCGAGTCGTATCAGTCGGCCTTGCGGCTGGGGCTCGACAGTCCCGTGCTCCGCTACAAGCTGGGGTCGGCCTACTTCAACCTGCGAAACTACTTCGGGCGAATCGCCGCTCGAACGGTCAAGTCGGGCAAGCCGGGGACGATCAACGGGCCGTGGTACCTGATCGAGCCGGTCCCCGGCCGCAAGGACGTTTTCCGCTGTGCCCCGGAGGCCTCGGCCGTCTACCAGATCGCCCGGGCCATCGCCGACGGAATCGAAGACCGGCCGGACATCCACGTGCTGCGGGCGACGATCTATCTCAACGCTCACCGCTACGGTCAGGCCTACGAGATGTTCACCGAGATCGGCGGCAACGTGCCCGACGAGGACAAGGCCCTGTTCCACTACTACCA
>JABMRB010000733.1 GCA_013202865.1 Candidatus Nealsoniibacteriota bacterium
CGCTATCGGAGGAACTCCCTTTTCCGGGGGCCGAGCAAGAATCATGGGCACGGTAGTGGGAGCTACCGTTGTCGGCCTGGTAGCGGTTATCGCCACCATGAATAACATACCGTCCCACTATGCAATGGTGTTCGAAGCCTTGATCGTCGTGGTCGCCATGTGGGCACAAAAAAATAAATAGCACAGACTACCTGGATTGACATGAAGACGGAAACTGCGACAAAGAACTCAGACTCCGCAAGCCTGATGCAGTCACAAGGCCCGCTGGTGGCATTTCTGGTCCTCTGCGCCGTCGGGACCGTCTTCTTCCCAACGTTTCTCACGCCGCTGAATCTTACCAACATTCTCAGACAGGTCAGCCTGACTGGAATCGTCTCGATCGGAATGGCTTTTGTCATCCTGTCCGGCGGAATCGATCTCTCGGTCGGATCGATTGCGGCAGTGGCGGCCGTCCTGGCAGCCAAACTCAGCGGCGACTTCCCCGTGACGGCCGTGCTGATCCCAATCCTTGCCGGGATCGGCCTCGGAGCCGTCAACGGCCTGCTGATTACGCGCGTAAAACTCCCCCCGTTTATCGCCACGCTGGCAATGATGCTCGGCGCAGGAGGGCTGGCCTTTGTGCTCTCCGGCGGAGGAAGCGCCGCATCAGACACTTCCGGGTGGTTCTCGCAGAACATCGCCAAGGGTGACGTCCTGGGAATCCCTTGCATTGGGTTTGTCTTCATCCTGGCACTTGGTGTTGCGATCGTCGTCGCGAAGCAGACCAGTTTCGGGCGCAGCGTCTATGCCATCGGCGGCAACGAGGAGGCCGCAAGAATGATGGGGTTGCACGTCAACCGCGGCAAAATGCTCGTCTATATGATTTCCGGCGGATGTGCCGCAACGGCCGGCGTGCTGTATGCATCGCGGTATTCCTCGGTACCACCCGGTGATTTTGCGGGATGGGAACTCAAGGCCATTGCAGCCGTCGTGATTAGTGGAACTTCGCTCACCGGAGGCATTGGAAAAATGGGCCATGTCTTGTATGGTGTGTTGATCCTGGGCACGATTCCAAACATTATCAACAAACAAGGCACGTTGGGTTCCATGGATACCAACGTGATCACCGGAATTCTGTTACTGGCTGTGATCTTGTTGCAGTCTCGCACGGCAAATCAAGAAGAACACTCGGTCGGAGGTGGAGCGTGAGTCAGGACAAGTACATGAGCCCGTTGCATCAAATGACCCAGTCCACGCCGACCTGTCTGTGGAACGACTCGGCGGCCATTGAGGAACTGACCTACTCCATCGAGCACGGGGCCGTCGGTGCCACTTGCAATCCTGTGATCGTGCTGGATGTGTTGGCAAAGGAGATGCACCTGTGGAAGGATCGCATCGACCAGCTCATCGAAACCATGCCTACCGCTACGGAGGATCAGATCGCATGGAGGCTGGTCGAGGAAATCTCCGCCAAGGGCGCCGCTCTGCTCGAGCCGATCTTCGATCGGCACGGAGGACACAACGGTCGGCTTTCGATTCAAACCGATCCGCGATTGTATCGCGACTGCGACGCACTGGTCAGCCAGGCGATGCACTTCGACCGCCTTGCCCCCAATATGATCGTGAAGGTCCCGGTCACCAAGGCAGGCGTGGCAGCCATCGAAGAGCTTACTTACCAGGGCGTTAGCATCAACGCCACGGTTAGCTTTGCCCTGTCGCAGTGTATCGCCGTGGCCGAGGCCGTCGAGCGAGGCCTGACGCGGCGCGACGCCGAAGGCAAAGACATCAGCACCATGGGCCCGGTCTGCACGATCATGGTCGGCCGACTGGATGACTGGCTCAAAACGGTCGCCGCCAAGCAGGACATCATCACCGACCCCGGTTACCTGGAATGGGCCGGCGTGGCGACGTTCAAGAAAGCCTACAAGATCTTCCAGGAGCGGGGATACCGGCTGCGGCTGCTGTCGGCCGCCTTCCGCAATCATCTGCACTGGAGCGAGTTCATCGGAGGCGACGTGGTCATTTCGCCGCCCTACCGGTGGCAACTCCGCTACAACGCCAGCGACGTCGAAGTAATCTCGCGGATCGACACACCGGTCGACCCCAAGATCACCGAAGAGCTACTCGCGAAGTTCGTCGACTTCCGCAAGGCCTACGACGAAGACGGCATGAGCATCGACGACTTCGACACCTACGGCCCCACGGCAATCACTTTGAGGCAGTTCATCCAAGCATCGCTCGATCTAGCGATCCTGATTCGCGACTTCATGATTCCCGATCCCAGAGCGTAACGGGGGCAATTAAGGGCCAAGCAAAGACCATCATGGGTGTAGATTAACCCCGCACACAGGGGGGTCTCGGTATAACCGGCTCTTTTCGAGGCGTTTTAGCAGTTCGATAGACGCCCGCACCGACTAACCCTTGTCGCGGCGTCAATAAAGTGTGATAATATCGTATGGTTAGTGCGTATCGGGCCTTGATGGCGCGCGAAACGACAGCCTTAGCACGAGAAACTCACAAGGAGGGCTATTATGCTGCTCTCATTCTCCGTCGAGAACTTCCGCTCATTCCAAGCCGAAGAGACGCTCAACTTGCTGGCCGCCAAACGTTTCGGGACCGAATCTCCTCACTGCTGTGAGATTGCGGATACCGGGGAGCATGCCCTTCGTGTCGCCTCATTGTACGGTGCAAACGGGGCTGGAAAATCGAACCTCGTCCGAGCCCTCCGTCTCTTACAGCAGATGGTTGTCGAAGGTACTCCGCCGGGCAAACCGATCCCACACGAACCATTTCTCCTGGACGATCAACCCCTAACCAAGCCGAGTTCCTTCGAGTTGCAGTTCCTCCAGGAGGGCGAAGTCTTCCGTTATGGCGTGTGCTACGACGCCGATCGGGTTCACGAGGAATGGCTTGCTGTTTACGAAGGGAAGAAGGAACGTAACCTTTTCACTCGGGTCACCAAGGAAAATGGTGCCGTCACGGTCGCGCTGGGACCAACGGTCAAGGATGCGCATCATCCCAAGAAGATAAAGGCGCTTGCGGAAGTCGGTGCTCGACCAAATCAGTTGTTTCTGACGGAGGTCGTGAACCTGGATGATCCGGAGGCACAAGGCCCTCGCTTTCAACGGGCAATCGAGTGGTTTGCCACCCTTGCAATCATCAAGGCCGACGCGCGATTCAGCATGCTTGCGGAGGCAATTGCCACGGACGAGGGGTTCGCCGAGTTCGCCGCGCGGTTCCTGCGCGAGGCGAACACCGGGATCGCTGACTTGGAGGTGCAGACAACGAACGTTCCGAAGTCCACACTCGCCTCCACACCCATCGACGAAGGGAAGAATGTCCTTGAGAACCTTCCGGATGGTCTGGCCGTTCTTCCGGGTCCAGACGGAGAAGACATGTTCGTCGATGCACCTCAGAAGGACACGGTTAGAGTGCGTAGGATTGTCGCATTGCATGACACATCGAGGAAGCAGCGGGCTAAGTTCCCCCTCCACGAGGAGTCCGATGGCTCGCAACGTTTACTCAATCTCCTGCCCGCACTGTTCCTCCTAACAGCAGAAGGCGGCGTGATTGTGGTCGACGAACTCGAACGCAGCATGCATCCTATGCTTGCAAGAAAGTTCCTTGAGTTCTTTCTGAAAGCTGTGCGTGGCACGAGTAGCCAGCTTATCTTCACGACGCATGAATCCACTCTGCTTGATTTGGAGTTGATGCGTCGCGACGGCATCTGGTTTGCAGAAAAGGACCCAAAGGGCGCCACGCACCTCTATTCGCTGGCCGACTTCAAAGTCCGAAAGGACCTGCGAATCGAGAAGGGATACCTTGCCGGAAGGTTCGGCGCGATTCCTTTTCTCGGCGGCATCGATCATCTGATTGAAGAACAGGCCGCTGCGGAGACACAGGCATGAGCCTCCGCTGTAAGAAGCCGCGGCCCTTGACTCGCGAAGAGAAGACGTACAGAGATGACCGTCTCTTTGTCATCGCAACCGAAGACACCCATGCTCCCGACCAGTATTTTCGTGTCTTCAGGAACCCACGGATCAAGGTGCAGATTCTGCCCACAAAGGCTGGCCTCTCTGCACCCGCGCATGTACTCCAGCGGCTGGAAGAGTTCTTCCGAGAATTCGACCTACAGGAAGACGACGAACTTTGGCTGATGCTTGATACGGACCATTGGATAGAGCCAAACCATATTGCGAGCTTCCATGAAGTTTGTTCTCAAGCCACCCAGAAGGGCTTTCACCTGGCACACAGCAATCCGTGCTTTGAAATCTGGCTCCTCCTTCACGTCGCGGACCTGGACGCAACCGAACAGTTCAGTAGATGCCAGGATGTGGTTCAGCGTCTGAAGCACGCGCTGGGCGGTTACAGCAAACGGAGCATCGACGCCACGCAGTTCTGCCTGGAGGCTGTTCACGTCGCCGTTGCTCGCGCAGAAAACCTCGACGAGTCGCCGGATGATCGTTGGCCGCAGAAAACCGGCTCTCACGTCTATCGAGTCGTAAAGAAGCTGCTTCAGGGCTGACCTGTGGCTACTTCTTGACACACCGGTGCAATCGGCTGCAATGAAGCCTTTACCCGAGCGTGAAATTAGGATACAATCGTCGTCAATGTCCACGCCGCTCGTGGACGCTGCGGCGAACGGAAACTACTGAATCCACTGGAGAAACGCGATGACGAAGACGGCTGTAGTCTTGATGGCGGTACTAGCTGGTTCCGCGTTTGCTCTGCCGGTCCATGCCGAGGATTCAATGCCCGATGCGATGCGGACGATCGCAGGCAAGGTCCTTGCCGAGAAAATCGACTCCGACGCTACGAAGAAGCGGCTCGATGTTGCCGGTGTGAAACCGGGGGCATGGTACCGGATCGGCCCGTTCCGCGACCAGGGTCCATTGTTGAACTGGATGGAAAACGTCGACGCCAGCTACAAGCACGTCTTCGACGTAGAGAAAGATACACTCGCTGCCGGGGGACAATCCCAACTCGACAAGAAATACCCCGCACCCAATTTCCCGGCCACGCCCGACGCCGTGCAAAGTTGGACCGAGCAGCCGGACTGGATCGACGGATTCTACCAGGAGCTTCCGCGTGGGCCTGCTCCTTCCGCCGGTGAGACACAATACGTCTATCGGGAGATCACGGCCGACGAACCGATCGAGGTCGAGATCGACTGCATCCTCCGCGCGCCGGAGAGCGACCGGCGCATGGGAGACTACGGCATGGAGCCCTGGCGCCGCACGGGACGATACACCTGGTGGGTCAACGGC
>JABMRB010000734.1 GCA_013202865.1 Candidatus Nealsoniibacteriota bacterium
ATCTTGCCCTTCTCGCCGACGAAGATCGCACCGAGCCCCGGGCCGCGGTCGCCGTCGAGGTGCAGCCGAAGCTCGGTGCCGTTGGCAAACTTCATGCGGACGCGAGCCCGCGGGCCGGTGAGCTTCGCCATGCCGTGGTAGCCGGTGCCCGTGTCCGCGTCGCCCGTATCGCCGACGATCACGCCGCCGACGCTTTCGCGGGGGACGAACTTGCCGGTGGGGCGGTCGGCGACCGGTTCCTCCAGCAGCACCTCGACCGGGCCCGTGTCGTCGGTGCCCAGCGCGCGGTTGATCTGGTCGTAGGAATGGGTGCCCCAGCCGGTCACGCCGAAGCAGAGTCCGCCGCCGTCGTAGTCCCACCACCGGGCCCAGCCGCGATGGATCGCGTTGTCGTGCGGCCGCAGCTCGGCCTGATTGGTCCAGCGGTCCCACCAGGGTTCGGCCGGAGCCTTGACGTCGGCCGCGGAGGTCTTGGTCCATCGGAAGGGCCCGACGAAGTTCGGTGCCAACACGGTCCGGATCTTGCCGATGGCCCCGTTCTTCACCAGGTCGCTGGCCCAGTTGTTGATCGGCATGGAACGCTGCTGCGTGCCGACCTGGGTGACGACCTTGAGCTTGCGGGCGGCATTGACCATCGTGCGGCCTTCGGCAATCGTCAGGCACATCGGTTTCTCGATATAGGTATCCACACCCATCTGCATCGCCTGGATCACGATCCACGCCCGGCTGTGCGTCGTGGTCTCGGCCATCACGCCGTCGAGCTTTTCCTTCTCGATCATTTCGCGGAAGTCGGCGTAGGCGCCCCACTTGGCCCCGCCGGAGAGTTCCTTCACGTAGGCCTCTGCCCGGGGGAACTCGCAATCGGCAGCGGCCACCACCTGAAACGCCTTCACGTCGGCCGCTTCGCGGATCAAGCGGGATCGGCCTCCGCAACCGATCACACCGACGCGCACCGTCTCGCTGGGCGGCGCCGAGCCTTCGAGTCCCAGCACGTGCGATGGGAGCAGGCAGGGCGTAGCCAGGGCGGCCGCGGTGGTTCCGAGCAGTTCACGTCGAGTTACTTTTCGTCGGGTCATGGTATGGGTTCCTGGGAGGGGTGGATTCGTGGATTGTTTACCAAGGCTCGTAGTGACGCGATTCATCGGGTTCGGATCGCCAAGACCGCATGAATGCGGTCACTACAAACCGGCCGTGCATCATCCGACAAACACGGTCAAACCTCTTTCGTAATCCCCGGTTGCGGGGGCATGTAGAGGCCGTCGGGGCCTTCGTGGATCGGGGCGGGTGTGTCGAGCGTCATGGCGTCGATGTCCTGGACGAACTGGTGTTGCGAGTTCAGCGCCTGGTCCCAGGTAACGACCTGGCCGGTGTGCGTTGCCATCCGGCCCATCAACGCGGCCACCTCGGCCTCGCCGGCTCGCTTGGCCTCGTTGTGCGGCTTGTCTTGGCGGATCGCGTCGAGCAACTCCTGCCATTCCACGTTGTACGGGTTCGGGTCCGACTGCCCGTACTCCCAGGTCATGTCATCCGCGACCATGTTCTGGCTCTTGTAGATTCGCGGTTTCGGCTGCGACAGGTTCGACATGATCACTGCCGAACCCTTCGACCCGTGGGCGTAATCGGCGTAAGTATTCCAGCATCCGTTTATATGCCGCGAGAAGGCGTAGAGTTTCGTGCCGTCGGCGAACGTGTATTCGACCGAGTAATGGTCGAACTGGTTGCCCGCAGACTCGAAGCATCGGCCGCCCATCCCCTGAGCCGAGACGGGCCAGGCCCCCTTGGCCCAGCAAGCCACGTCGACGTTGTGGCAGTGCCAGTCGATAAAGAACCCGGACGAGACCCAGGTGAAGCTGTTGGGATGCTGAAGCTGGAAGGCCAGTTCGTTGGTATCCGCCGGCCGGGGCGGGCAGACGACGGGCCCGTGTACGCGGTAGATTCGCAACGACTGCACCTGCCCGATGGCCCCGTCGTGGATCCGTTGGATCACTTCCTGCCGCGCGTTGGAGTGGCGCCACATGAAGCCGACACCCACCTTGAGGTTCTTCTTTTCGGAAAGCTCGGCGGCCTCGAGCCAACGGCGGACGTTTGGCCCGTCCGTGGCGAACGACTTCTCGGCGAAGACGTTCACGCCCTTCTTCACCGCGTACTCGAACATCATCGGGCGGAAAGCCGCGTGCGTGGTCAGCAACGCGACGTCGCCAGGGCTCAGGCAGTCGATCGCTTTGCGGTAAGCGTCGAACCCGATGAATTGGCGCTCCGGCGGCACGTCGACCTTGTCGGCGGCTCGTTTGGTCAGGTTGCCCAGGCTGCCCTTGAGGCGACCCTCGAACAGATCGGCCATGGCGACCAGACGGACCGGTCCGCCGGTGGCCGAGAAGGCGTTGGCTATGGCGCCCGTTCCGCGGCCGCCGCAACCGACCAGGGCCAGCTTGATTGTGGAGTCTTCCGCGGCGTGGCACCGTGGCACGGCCGCAGCCGCCAGTGCCGTGCCCGCCAAGGCGGAGGTTTTGAGCATGTCTCGTCGCGTGTAGTTTTGCTGGGCCATCTTACAATCCTCTCGCAGTGGTCGTACGGGTGTACTCGGAACGATACCGGATCTTGGCCCCTATTCTGCCCGTTGTCGGCGTCGCTTGTCAATGGCGCGGTGGTTGGGCTAGCAGCGCCATCGTGCATCTGCCATGCGATGCGACGTGCCGGTTGGCAACATCGGACGTTGTCAGACGGCAACATGTGCCCGAAGCAGCAGTGAACCGGGGAGTAACTTCGATCGACGTAAGTAGTTGTGCTGCAACCGGTTACGAAGAGCCGACACCCGCCGCCAAGGAAGAACGCGGAACTCGGCACCCGGTTTGCGT
Organism: Candidatus Nealsoniibacteriota bacterium; assembly: GCA_013202865.1. Lineage (GTDB taxonomy): Bacteria > Planctomycetota > Planctomycetia > Pirellulales > Thermoguttaceae > JABMRB01. The sequence continues at coordinate 2,856 of JABMRB010000734.1, forward strand.
AACGATGCGGGTACTCTCTCCTTTCACGGCGGCCGGCGCTGGGAGAGCCTTGTCCCCTCTGGCTCTCCCGGCAGCCGGGCGTTGAATTAGAGAATCGGCGAGCGCCGCCGATGCTTTTGTTGGTCGCCATATCGGCAACCGCCAAACTGGTGAATGAACCACTCACTCTGTGTACTACCGCCCATGCATGCTAGCGAACTTGTCGAACTTGCTGCGATTGTTTCCGCTCACGGCCCCGTCTTGGTCCATGGGACTCGTCAACTTTCGGAAACGGGGATCGAGCAGTATTGGACCACGTCGAAATGCCGACTGGACCGCTGGACGCGGAGCCTGAGGCGACTGACCGACGAGGTGACCGAAACCGATCCGCGACAACGCAAGACGGAGTGGCCGCTGGTCCGCGGCGTGCTCGAAGAAATCCTCACCGGCGAAATGCTCACCCGGGTCTGGACCGCCGTGCTGTGTGCCCACGATCGGCATCACGACAACGATCGGGCAGAGCCCGTTGCCCGCAGTGTGCTGATCGGCCATCTGGAAGCCCGGCACCGCGTCTTGACACTGCTGGTCCGCGGCCCTGGGATCGACGCCGAGGCGGCCTTGAAACTCAATCACCTTCGCCGTCGCACGGAACGCTGGACCGACATGCTCATCGGCTACCTGCTCGGGATGCACGACGTACGCGAATTCGCGTACGACCCCGATCGGGCACAAGACTTCTCCGAAGACCTCCGCTATCGCAGCCAGCTCAAAGGCGGCCAACACACCTGGGCCATGGTGCTGGTGTCGCTTCGCGCGGCATTCAAATCGGGACTCAGCGCGGCGTGTCCCAATGCAGATCTGAACGCCAAGATCGGCGCCGCCATTCTCTCCTGCTATCCTGCCGACCTGTTCGATTCGACCGGCCTGTTCAAGTCGCTCTGGCTGCAACGGCTCTCGAACGTCACCAACGACGCCCAAGTGCTGGTCGACGAACTGCTGACGTTGGAGCGAGTTGCCGAGCGGAGCGAAGCCGAAGAAAGCAACACCGAACTGCCGACCGCACACCGGGCAGGCCGCCTGCGCCGCTTCGGCAAGTCGTAGGCTCCTGATAGTGGCACAGGCGTCTCGCCTGTGGAACTTGGGTAGATGGGCAGTTGCATACCGGGGCAATCACAGGCGGGTCGCCTGTGGCATCATGCAGACGAGCCGCCTACGCCACGGTGCTTACGCAGCGCGACGACGCCGGGTGGCCACGACCAAACCGGCCAACGCACCCAACAGCATCACCAGCGTTCCCGGCTCGGGAACGGCCGCCGCGGCTACGGCAGGAACCGTGTCCCCGAACGCGGCCTCCAAGATCATGTAGTCACCGACATCAACGTCGCCGTCGAGATCGAAGTCGCCCTTCGACCATCCGCCCGTGTCCCCGAATGCCGCCTCCAAGATCATGTAGTCACCGAAGTCTACCTTCCCGTTCAGGTCGGCGTCACCGTCCAGCAGTGAGTGAAGCGACACGGTAATCTGATTGTCGGTTTCGTAGTCCACACCGGCTACGTAAGCTACGCCGATGCTGTAGAGGTCGTCGCCGCCGCCAATCGTGCTGAACTCGCCAGTCCGCGCTCCATAGGCGGCTACCACGTAGTCGCCGCCGAACTTCGAGGCCGGATCGATGGGGACCCAGTTGAGCAACAGTGAGGCCGTAGGCTCTAATTGAAGCATCCCGGTCACGTCCGCTCGGCCACACGCACTTCCACTGACGGCGATTGCCAGCTTTGAGGACGACTTGATTGCCATGTCTTCGGCCACGGTCAACTGCCCGCCGGTCGTGACGTGCAGCGCGCTGCTGTTTTCGACCGAGACGGTCTTGGCCGCTTGCCCGGCCGAGTTCAGTAGCACCGTATCGCCGTTGGCGATCCTGGCCGGCAGGGTAGCGTCGGGCACACCATCCGGGTCCCAGTTCGCGGCAGTTGCCCAAGTGGAATCACCCCCTTGGTTGTCCCAGGCAAGGAGCGGAGAGGGCTCGGGGACGCCAACTCCACCAACTCCGTAGGTTGACGCGTGATTCACGTTGATCCATAACAAGTCTTCACTAACGTTCAACCCACAGAAGCCGAGTCCGTAGTCGTGATAGTCTGAATGCAAGTCGTCGATGAACTCGCTCATGCCTGCGAGGCCGTCCGTCGTGGTGCCGCCGAGTATCCACTTAGCCGTGTCTTCGTCCCACCGATACGGGCGCAATGACGTCTCATCCATCCCCAGCAGTTCAATCTCCTGTGCATCGTAGCCGATGATGAGTGTTAGATAGTCTTCGCTCGCGGCTGCGATTGCGTCGGCCACTTCGGCTTCGTCGACGTGAACGGTCCAAGACAGCGCTCGAATGTCGTTGTCCTCACCTTCCCGCATTCCCATCGTGCCATAGCCGGCGCTACTGGCGATGTCGGTCTCCGCAGTCACCGAATGTCCTGTCGGGACGCCGTCAAACTCGGCTGACGCGCCGGGGACGGGAATCGGCTCTGGAAAGCCGCCAATGACGGTCGCCGACGGGGCGATGGATCCGTTTAAGTAGTAGAGGCGATGGCCGTTCAGATTAAGTTCGCAACCGTCAGTGATGTTGAGGTCGATTACATATAGAGCTTCGTCACCTTCCCAACCTGGTTGATTGTCGTAACCATCGGTGAGGTCTAGCTTGCCAGTCCCAGACGCGAGATTCAGACCCCCGAGTGCGAAGTTCATATCGAACCCAGAGAGAACCGGGCCGACATCTATCCCTCCCACCTCGAACGAGGGCACAACCAGTCCGCCGTCGGGATGCTCCGCTGCTCCACCCACGAAGGTCATCGTGAGATTGACAAGGTCGGATAGCATTTCCGGCATGGTGCTGTAGTTGGCGAAATAGCCTTCCATCGTGAAGTCGCTTGGAGAATCGCAGATGAACCTGCAGTCCTCAAGTAGGAGTTCACCGTGGACAGTCATCTCTGCACTTGAACCGCCAACTTTGAAGGTAGCGCCATCTCCAAAGACGTGTAGGTGGGTCACTTCAATCGCTCCCGCAAGAAGCTCCAATCTGCTCTCGCCAAATGGACACCAGTAAGCCCCGCCGTCGACCTCTATTCGCTCGGCAACGAACTGTCCACCAGTCTGCAGAAACAGTCCAACCGATATGTCAACGGACCGAGCGTTGAGTAGGCCGCCGGACATTTCGTACGATGCTTCTCCTTCGAAATTGCTTATTCGAAGCGAGCCATCTACCGTGTTTGTCCCCGCTCTCTGAACGAACTTCATTGGGCCGGCAATTCCCGATCCAGATTCCGCGTCACTGGATGTCACCTGCTCGTCCGAGGCAATTAGCTCGCCACCGATGAGTTCGTAAACGCCGTTGTACAACGACAGGTATTTGGTTTGATGAACCCCTCCAGTTTGCACAAAAGTCGGATCCGACGCGTACCCCTTTTCGATCCGCGTATTGAAAGTGAGTAATTGGCCCTCACCGGTCAATTCGTACTTGCCTCCTGAGATGTAGAGGTTCCCCGTTTCCACGGCACCTCCGGACTGATAGAATACGCCGTTGTCTGCTACGTCGACGCTCCCGGCGGCAAGAACTCCACTGCCTCCCAATTCGTACCGGCAGGTAATATCAGCGCCGACCGGGTCTCCTAGGCCCATTTTCCGCACCCTGATTATCCGCCAAAAGGGGGGGTATTGCGCTCTGGGCACAATTCGCGCATGCTTTCGAGCATGGCGATTACTTGGTATGGAAATCAATCGACGGCGGATAGCTGTAATTTCGGCGCCTTGGCGGTGATCTGGCCGCTGCTTCAGCAGATGCAAGTGG
>JABMRB010000735.1 GCA_013202865.1 Candidatus Nealsoniibacteriota bacterium
CCGAACGTGGCCGCCTGCTGGTCGCCCGCGTTGCCGGCAATCGGTATCGGCCCGCCGAACCACTCGTCGGCCGTCTCGCCGTAGACTTCGCTTGAGGAACGCACCTCCGGCAGCATGGCCCGGGGTACGTCGAGGATATCGAGCAACTCGTCGTCCCAGTCGAGCGTGTGGATATTGTAGATCAACGTGCGGCTGGCGTTGCTGTAGTCGGTCGCATGGCACCGGCCGCCGGTCAACCGCCAGATCAGCCACGTATCGACGGTGCCGAAGAGGATCTCGCCCCGGTCGGCCCGCTCGCGGAGCCCGTCGTGCGTGTCCAATAGGTGTTTGATCTTGGTACCCGAGAAATAGGCGTCGAGCAACAGGCCCGTCTTGCTGCGGAAGGTCTCTTCGAGGCCGTCGTCTTTGAGCCGATCGCAGATGCCGGCGCTGACGCGGCTTTGCCAGACGATCGCATTGGCTACCGGCCGGCCCGTGTCGCGGTCCCAGAGGATGGTGGTTTCCCGTTGATTGGTCACCCCCAGCGCCGCGATATCGCCGGCCGAGAGCGACGCGTTGGCCAGGGCCGCGCGGGCAACGGCAAGTTGCGTGGCCCAGATCGCTTCCGGATCGTGCTCGACGAGTCCCGGCGCGGGCAGGATCTGCTCGAATTCCTCCTGCGCCGAGGCGACGGCCCGTCCGTCCCGTCCGAAAACGATCGCCCGGCTCGAAGTAGTGCCTTGATCCAGTGCCAGGACGTATTTACTCATAGCAGATCCTTTCGACTGCGGACATGTCGCGGAAAACGATGTGTGCATCGTAGCGGCCCGTGCGGCGAGGTCAAGTTGTTTGCGTGTGCTGCATGCTTGCGGTGGTTTCCCATTTCGCACGCGGAGAAGACGCCCGTCGATTGCATCGATGGGAATCTTCGCGGGATTCCCGCGAATGCTCCGGGGGATTCCCCCCCGAATGCAATTCGGGGGCTTTTCGGGCCCGTTTCTGCGGCGTTTTCTGTTTCCGGTCGTCGACGGAGCTCACCGGTTCATCGCAATGGACCGGCACGAGTTGCCGTAACGTGTTGTCACGCAACACGTTACGGCTACCGACGCCTAATTGCATTATCTGGTCTTTACCTAATCGGGCCATCTGGGCAGAATATCGCCTCCCTGGAAACCATTGTGCCTTATCCGAAAGGTCAATTTGGTACGGCGGCCTGACGGAAAAGGCATGCCGGGTCATGGATGACCGACTCTAGCAGCAAGGAGTGCTGAACGTGAGAAGATCCCGTCTGCTGGCCGCTCTGGCCGCAAGTGTTGTGCTATCCATCGTCGTCGGGCTCTACGCCCCAGCACAGGACCGCACCGCCCCGGCCGCCCCCGCCGTCGCACCGGCCCAAGGCCAACCGGTCGCGCTGATCGACGTCGGCCGCATTATTAAGGAGTGTCGTCGGTACCAGAGTTGGGACGCGCAACTGAAAAACGAGGTGAAGCAGGCCGAGGCGTGGGTGCAGACCGAGCGCGAGACGCTCAAGAATATGATCGAACAACTCAACGAACTCAATCCGGGAACTCCGCAGTACAAGCAGAAGGAAACGGAAATCGGCAAAAAGAATGCGGACGTAACTTTTCAGATCAAGTTGCAGCAGAAGGACTTCCAAGAACGCGGTGCCACCATCTCGCTCACGGCCTATCGCGAAATCCAGGTGGAGATCGAACGCTACGCCACCACTTACCGCATTGCCATGGTTCAACGTTTCAGCGCGGCCGATGCCCAGGCGAAACAGCCGCACACGGTCCCCAAGACCTTGTCCAGTCAGGTTGTCTGGTACAACCGTCACCTCGATATCACGGACCAAGTGATCAGGCAAATCAATGACCGGCCCAATGGAGGTACTACCTCGCGGACGGATGTCGGAACCCGACCGCATACCGCCGGCTTTGGGCCACCCCGTTAGTTTTTCCCGCAGTAGCCCCACCGGCCAAGGACGGCCGGCAACAACCCTTTCCCCACCCAGTCACGGACGATTGGCAACCCTGCATGGAAGCGACGCGAAATCAGCGAACGATTGGCCGGCCTGCCTCGATCGAGGGGATCGGCTATTGGAGCGGGCACGACGTACGCGTCGAGTTCTGCCCGGCCGACCCTGACACCGGCATCGTCTTCGTCCGTACCGACCTGAAAGACCGACCGCGAATCCCCGCCACGATCGAGAACCGTACGGAGACCCCGCTGCGAACCACGCTGCAATGCGGCGACGCGGGCGTCGACATGATCGAACACGTGATGGCGTCGCTGGCCGGGTTGCAGGTCGACAACTGCGAAGTCCGCGTCGACCGCCAGGAGATGCCCGGCTGCGACGGGTCCTCGCTGCCGATGGTCGAGGCGTTGGACGCTGCCGGCCTCGTCGAGCAAGACGCGCCGCGCGAGCAACGGATCGTTCGCGAAACGGTTCGACTGGGCGATCGGAAAAGTTGGATCGAGATCTCCCCGTCCGCTTCGGCGGAAACGATTCTCCAGTGCAAGCTGGACTACGGCCGCGATACGGCGATCGGGCGACAGAAGTTCTGCCTCGCGCTATCGCCGGAGACGTTCCGCCGCGAACTGGCACCCAGCCGCACGTTCCTCCTGGAACACGAGGCGGCCGCCCTGCGGGACCAAGGCCTGGGGCAAAGGGCCACGTTCCAAGACCTGTTGGTCTTCGGACCCGACGGACCAATCGACAACCGGCTACGCTTCCCCGACGAGTGTGTCCGGCACAAGCTACTTGACATGGTCGGCGACCTGGCTTTGGCCGGGTGCGACCTGATCGGCCGCTTCGTGGCCTATCGCGGCGGACACCGGCTCAATGCCGAGGCGGTCCGGGCGATCCTGGCTCGGGCGGAAACGCAAGAGGTGTTGCAACGCTGCGCGTAAACCGCTTCCTGGAAGGAACTCCGTGAATGGCAGGCTCGATAGCTGAGAGCGCCTGGATCGATCCGAAGGCCCAAATCGACCGCGACGTCGAGATCGGGCCCTTCTGCGTGGTCGGTCCGGATGCCAAGATCGGGGCCGGTACCCGCCTCGAAAATAACGTCACGCTGATGGGGCACGTTACCCTCGGCTGCGATAACCACGTCTATCCGTGCGCCGTGCTCGGCGGCGAGCCCCAGGATATCAGCTACGGCGGTACCGACACCAAGGTGATCGTCGGCGACCGCAACGTCATCCGCGAAGGCGTCACGATCAATCGGGCCTCGGAGAAGGAAGACGGCGTTACCCGCGTCGGCGACGATAACTTCCTGATGGGCTATAGCCACGTTGCCCACGATTGCCAACTCGGCAACCACATCACCATCGCCAACAACACGCTGCTGGGCGGACACGTCCACGTCCACGACTACGCCTCGTTCTCCGGCGCCGTGGCCGTCCATCACTTCGCCACCATCGGCGGCTACAGCTTCATCGGCGGGCTTAGCGCGGTCCGCCACGACGTGCCGCCCTACATGCTCGTCGAGGGGTTCCCCGCCAAGCCCCGGTGTATTAACGTCGTCGGCCTGAAACGCAACGGAATGCCCGACGACGTCATCCGCGGTCTGGCCGAGGCACATCGACTGCTCTACCGGGCCAAAGTGGGTCTGGATAACGCATGGGAACTACTGCGGGCCGGTGGACATCTCGTCCCGCAGGTCAACCATCTACTGAGCTTCGTGCAAGAACAGCACGACGGCTCGCATGGCCGCGGACGCGAGCGCGGCAGGAGGGCCGCGTGAAACCGCTACGAATCGCTATTGTCGGTGCCGGACGCCTCGGTCGCTTCCATGCCCAGAAAGCCGCCGCCCGTGACGACGTCGAACTGGTGGCCGTCGTCGACCCCGACCAGCAAGCTCGCGACCGCGTGGCGACCGAGTGCAACACCGAATCCCGGGCAGACTACTTCTCGCTGTTCGGACGGATCGACGCCGCGGTGGTCGCCGCGCCGACGAAACTGCACCACCGGCTCGCGCTGGAGCTTCTGCGTCGCAAAGTCCATGTGCTGGTCGAGAAACCGATCTGCGCCACCCGCGCCGAAGCCGACGAACTGGTCGACGTAGCCGGCGACGCAAACGTTGTGCTGCAAGTGGGCCACGTCGAGCGATTCAACCCGGCGTTTTCCTCCGGCGCCGCGCACCTTGCCCGGCCTAAGTACATTGAAAGCGTCCGCACCAGCCCCTTCCCGTTCCGCTCGACCGACGTGGGCGTCGTGCTTGACGTGATGATCCACGACATCGATCTAGTGCTCTCAATGGTTCGCAGCCGAGTCCGCAAGGTGGAGGCCCTGGGGCTGTCGGTCCTCGGCGGACACGAGGACGTGGCCAACGCCCGGCTCACGTTCGACAGCGGCTGCGTGGCCAATCTGTCGGCCTCTCGGGTGAGCTACGAGACGATCCGACGGATGCACGTCTGGTCGCAGCGTGCCTTTGCGTCGGTCGATTTCGCGGAGCGAACCGCCACAACCCTCAAGCCGAGCGAAACGCTCCTGCGACGCGAGTTCGACGTCGATGCGCTCTCGCCGGAGCAAGTGGAACACTACAAGGAACATCTCGACGTGGAGCATCTGCCGCGTCACACCCAGCAGTTCGAGCCGGTCGACGCCTTGGCGGCCGAGTTGCAAGACTTCGTCGACGCGGTCCGCACGCCACGCGTACCCCGAGTCTCCGGCGTCGCCGGCCGCGACGCCCTGGCCGTAGCCGAGCAGATCCTCGGGCGAATCCATTCTCACTCCTGGGACAACACAACCGAAGGCCCCGTCGGCCCCATGGCCGTCCCCGGCCGCGGCGTCATCCCGGCCCCGCACTTCGATCTATCGCCGACCCCGGCAATTCTGCCGCGAAAAGAGGCGGGATAGCCGGCCCGGTTCACAGTGGATAGTAGGGGCACTCCGGGGGGAAGATATTATCGCCGGGGAGAATGACACCGTCTGCCGACCAAGCCGCATTCCAAAGCCGGCGCCGGACCACTCGCCGACAGCTTGACGTAACCCCGTTGTTGCTCAGTCGCGTGGAGAAACCGGGCGAAATAGTGGGTATGCGCAATTGCGGCAACTTTGCGATCTGTCTCCACACGCCCATGGCAAGGGTTCTTGACCTGTATCGTGACGATCCGAGATTGCTGTCTGTTCAAATCGGTGTTTGGGCCCCTGGGGCGGTTCCACAAAGTACCGGATGACGTACAATATGAAAGTGCGGCTCAAATTCGATCGCGAAACTGCCCGGACTAAGTCGAGTTCGAGCATAGAGAATTTCGTTTTTCCCGTTCGTTTCTCTAACTAGGAGGCCAGGATTATGAGTCGTAGTAACTCTCTCTGTACTGGAATCGCGTGGACGATTCTCGGCGTTCCGGCGATCGGCGCGTTGGTGCTGGCTGCCGTCACGGCACAAGCGCAGCAGAAGC
>JABMRB010000736.1 GCA_013202865.1 Candidatus Nealsoniibacteriota bacterium
ACCCACTGGATTCCGATGGATCCCGAGCTTTGGAAACCGGAGAACTACTTGGAGTTCCTCGAAGAACGCCGCAAGCTTCTGGCCAACGCCGCCAACGACTTTCTCGACCGACTATCCGCGGGGAGCATTCCTGTCGTGGTGTCGCCAGAGGACGCACAATTCATTGAGCGTGCTGCCGCCCACATTCCCGGCGGCATTGATGATGACGAAGAAGAGGCCCGCCTGGTCCGCTGCAATAACTGGGTAACGACACGCGGGCTTCCCGCCGGTGAATTATCGTACGAGCTGGTCGATGAAGAGTCTGGCAACGCCGTGGCAATTCTCGATCTCGCATGGCCAGACGGACTGCAAGAGGGGCTTAGCCAGCCTGTCACCGTGTTGATAGGCGAGGGGGAAGATGTCGAAGAAGCTGCAAGCCAAGCCGGGTTCCGTTTCTTCTCGTCACCGCGTACGTTTCGCCGATACGTCAAGGAGGAAATCCTTGCGGAAGCCGAGTTGGAGGTTGTCGAAGGATGAAGGACTCGGGTGCCAGCATTCCTGCCAAGTACAAGAGGCGTCCGGGGCCATTTGGGCCTGCGTGGGCGTTGCTGCCGAAAGGTCAGCAGCCACTCGTACTGGAAGGGTCCACACCAGCAAGCGATGCCATCGAACGCCTGGTCGACAACGGGTTCTCGCAAATCCCCGTTGCCGACAAGGCCGGCAAGATCATCGGCGTGTTTAGCTGGCAGTCGTTCGGCAAACGGGTGGCCGACCTGCACGCCACGAAAATCAAGCCGACAGACCTTCCCGTCCGCGAGGCGATGGAACCGGCCCGGTTCATCGACCGGAATGTCTACATCGACACCGAAACGGACTGGGGCGACATCGACCACGTCCTGGTCGGCACCGACGACGACCTGCTCGGCATTCTCTGCATCGCCGACGTGTTCGGGCGGCTGAACGACTTTGCCGAGGCGTTCGTCCTGCTCTACGAAGTCGAGCACGAAATCCGGGACCTGATTTGCGACGTCTGCGACGGCAGCACGGTCGAGCGGATGATTGCCGAACTGAAGCTGCCGCCGAACTCGCGTCGGCCCGAGTGCCTGGAGGAGTTCACGTTCAACCAATATGGCCTGATGATTTGCAGCAAGAACAACTGGGATGTCTTCGAACCGATGTTCGACACGATGCGGGAACTGGTGAATGCTGACTTCGGCGAAGTCAACGAGCTGCGAAACATCGTCTTCCACTTCCGCCGCGGCATCACCCCCAAAGACACCGACCGCCTCCGCCGCTTCCGCGATCGCCTGCGTTATGATCGAGAACTTTACGCGAAGCAGTTTGGAGAACGGCAAGAGATCCCAGCCAGGAGTGATTGAGTTAGATTCCACAGACTATTGCCAACCCCGCGTCAAATCGGGAGCCAGGAGGTCGAGGATGCCTCGAAAGGAACGCGATCCTGACAAGCTGTGGCTTGAGAGTACCGACCCAAACGCTTCAAAGGCATTGATTACAACAACGTCGGATTTTCAGCCGCAGATACTATCCGGTACTGAATTCAGTCCATTCATTCCCCATCGACTGGAATTGAAGAATGGTCCGCAGCTTCTCAAGTGGTTAAACGAAATCCGCAAAGGCAAGAGCGACCATGAGAAATAGCGTCGGCAATGCTTCCCGTTGTGTTGCAATTGGTCATTGAGCATCGTGCCGATTGCGATCCACCGATTAAAGAGTGATAGCCCGTATGATTATCCACGTTGACATGGACGCCTTCTATGCCTCCGTCGAGGAGCGCGGGGGGGAGCAGGCGATCGAACTGTTCAACGTCTCGCCGGCACTGTTTGTGGAGAACCAGGGACAGTGGGCCGACGAGTCGGTCCGGTTCATGCACCAGGGCGACGGCGTCAACGTGGCCATGACCGATACGGGGCCCGTGTTTCAGTTGTTCCGCAATGAACCGGTCGAAGACGCCGATGCAGGGGACGAACTGTGCGATTCGTTCGATCCCTTCGACGACATCCACCGACCGGCTGATGTGGTCACCGAGGTCACGCAGTTCTCGGCCCGTCTTGGACGCCTATCTCCATACGTGTGACCAGATCACACGCCGGCCCGGACGTTCCGTGTGGGCGAGTATTTCTCACGAAATACTGCCGGTTTGGCCCGGCCGGCTGAGCCTTATCAGAAGGAAGGCCATGGCCGAGGTGGCTGTCACACGAAACCTGTTCGCAGCGATCCTCGACCGCATTGTCCGGCTGGCGATCCCACCGCCGATCGTCACCGGCCACGCCGAATAGGCGATTTCATTCACTGAAGAACAGCGTATCCGAGGGGAACCTACGTGCTAACGAGCCGATTGATGCAAGAAAACCTGCCGAACGTACCACATTCGAGGCGAAAATCTGTGCCGCAGTCACGAAATGTCGGAGAAATCGTCGAAAGCTGGAC
>JABMRB010000081.1 GCA_013202865.1 Candidatus Nealsoniibacteriota bacterium
CCATGGCGTGATGGACCGCGTCGACATCATCACCGGCACGCTAGGAAAGGCCCTGGGCGGCGCCAGCGGCGGTTACACCAGCGGACACAAGGAGATCATCGACCTGCTGCGGCAACGGAGCCGGCCTTACCTCTTCTCCAACACGCTCGCCCCGCCGATCGTGGCCGCGTCGATGAAGACAATCGACCTGTTGAGCGAAACGACCGAGCTGCGCGACCGCCTCGAAGAGAACACGCGTCTGTTCCGCCGCGGCATGACCGAGCGCGGTTTCAACATCGTCCCCGGCGAGCACCCGATTTGCCCGATCATGCTCGGCGACGCCGTCCTGGCCGGCAAGATGGCCGACGCGATGCTCGAACGCGGCGTCTACGTCGTCGGATTCTCCTATCCGGTCGTCCCCCAGGGCAAGGCCCGCATCCGCGTGCAAGTCTCCGCCGCCCACACGAGCGACGATCTCCAATTCGCCATGGAGGCGTTTTCCGCGGTGAAGGCCGAGTTGGGGGTTTGATCGCTCGATTGCAACGGACACCCGAATTATGGAACCGACGCCCGAGTTGCCAGCGCCCGAGTTGATCGACGAGATGATCCCAAGGTCGTCGCCATCGTGTTGCGGATCGACAGCCCGGGTGGATCGGCCACCGCCAGCGACCTGATTTGGCGCGAGACGATGCGGATCGAGAAACCGTTGATCGCCAGTTCGTCACCAAGGCGGCCCAGGGGCGCAAGGTGTCGTACCGGGAACTGGAGAAACTGGCGCAAGGTCGGGTCTATACGGGCCGGATGGCACTGAAAAACGGGCTGATTGACCGGCTCGGTACCTTGCGCGACGCGTTGGCTGAGGCGAAGAAGGCGGCCGGGTTGCAGCCGTCCGAGAAGGTCGAACTGCTGATCTTGCCCGAGCCAACGTCGATTTTCGAGCAGCTTTTTGGCCCCTCGACCGTCTCGAGCCAGTTGGCCTCGACCGCCCCCGAGTTGGTCGAAGCGGCCCGTAAGACTCGCCTTTTCCGGCGATTGTTCACCGAACGGGTGTTGACCTGGATGCCCTACAGCCTGGAACTGCGGTAGGACCGGGCGGTTTGACCGACCGGGGAGTGGAATGTAGAATAGTGGGGCCCGCCGCAGGCGAGAGGGCGTGGCAGTTCGCTGCCACCCAAGACTGCACCGAGAAGCTCTCCAAACTCGACAATTTCCCCCTATCTTCACCAAGGCTTCCCTAAGGAATCGAGATTCATCATGAAAAAGACGCAAAGCATTAGCAGACGGCAAGCACTTGGCACGGCGGTGGCCTCCGCGGCCGGTATCGTGCTGGCCAAGGGCGGTTCAGCCGAGGCGAGTTACGCCCCGGCCAAGGCTAAGGTCCCGATGCCCAAGAACGAAGATTTCTACGACGCCGACGGCAAGTTCCTCGAAGACAAGGCTCGCCAGGCCTACTACGACATGTTTGAACGGTTCGGCTACCCCAACCCCGAGCCGCAGCAGAAGCTGATGTGGGTCCATGACTTCGGCATGGGTGACTTCGTCCACGCCGGCATGGCGGGCGTCTTCTGGTGGAACAGTAAGGAGTATAGCTACTTCGGCCACTCGATCTATCTGCTGCCGGGCCAGCAGATCCCCGAGCACAAGCACATGAAGACCAAGGACGGGCCGGCCAAGATGGAAGCCTGGCACTGCCGTTACGGCATGATCCATTGCCTCGGCACGGGTCCCGAGACGAAGCCGATGCCGATCAAGCTGCCCAAGAGCCAGGAACCCTTCCGCACGGTCAAGAATGCCACCCGCGTGATGCCCGGCGAGGTGCTCGAGTTGAACGAACTCGAGGCGTTCCACTTCATGATCGCCGGACCGGAAGGTGCGATCGTCAGCGAGTACGCCACCTATCACGACGGCGCCGGCCTGGTCTTTGCCAACCCGAACGGGAAGCTTTGATCGAGTAGGGGGCGGCCGGTCCAACGTGAACATCCCCGAAACCATCCTTATCGGCTACGTCTTCCTCGGCTGTGTCTACTGGCTGTGGATTGCGGCCGGTGTGTTGCGGATCGTCTGCGCGGTGCCCGTGCTGCGCAACGTCGACTCGCCCGAGCCCGAGGTCTGGCCCAAGCTCTCGGTCGTGATCCCCGCCTGCAACGAGGCGGATAAGATCGAAGCGGCCGTCCGCTCCGTGCTCGGCCAGGACTATCCCGAACTGGAAGTCGTGCTGATCGACGACCGTTCGACCGACGGCACGGGCGAGTTGGTCGATCGGCTGGCGGCGGACGATCCGCGGGTGCAGGCGGTCCACGTTACCGAGTTGCCCGACGGCTGGCTCGGCAAGGTCCATGCGCTGGACGTCGGTGTGCGTCGGGCGACCGGCGATTGGGTTCTGTTCACCGACGCCGACGTGAACTACCGCGGCGACATGCTCCGCCGCGCGGTGGCCTATTGCGAGGATCGGCGGCTGGACCATCTGGCCGCCGCACCCGAGATCTGGTCGAACCAGTTCCTGGCCGACGTGGCCGTGGCTTCGTTCCTGCGAAGTTTCTGCGTGCTGGTCCGCTGCTGGGCCGTCGAGGACCCGAACTCCGGGGCGTTCGTCGGCATCGGGGCGTTCAACCTCGTGCGCCGCGAAGCCTTCGACCGAACCGAGGGTTTCGAGTGGCTGCGGCTGGAGGTGGCCGACGACGTGGGGCTCGGGCTGATGATGAAACGGTCCGGCGGGCGGAGTTGCATGGTTACCGCGGTCGGGCTGCTGGGGTTGCACTGGTATCGCACCATCGGCGAGATGGCCCGGGGCTTCGAGAAGACGTTCGCCTCCGCGGCCCAATGCAGCGTGTTGCGGCTGGCGGCGATTTGCTTGCTCAGCACGGCGTTGGAACTGGCCCCGTTGGCAGCGTTTCTGCCGGTGCGGCGCGTGATTCCGGGCGACTCGTCGGGGCTATGGTGGGCCGGCGGAGCGATGATCGCAATGGCCGTGTTCAGCATCGTGGCACTGGCCCGCTGGTCCCGCGGCCGCGTGCTGCCAGGGCTCTGCTTCCCGTTGGGCGTGGTACTGAACACGGCGCTGCTATTGCGAGCCGGGTGGTTGGGCGTGTGGCGAGGAGGCGTCGATTGGCGCGGCACGCGATACCCCAACGCCGTGCTTCGCCGCGGAGCGCGAGTGCGATTCCCCCGGGCGCGTGCTTTGTAGGGTGCGTGCAACGCACCTGTACCCAATTCAACCTGCTGTGGCTTGACTGGCGTAATCGTCAGCTTCATCGGCGCCGACTCGATCTTGCCCTTCCAGAACTCCCAAGGCCCCTTGTACGGCCGCGTCAGAAGCAAGCCGTCCGGCGCGACCGACACCTCGACCTCGGGTTGTGCGGTGTTTTCGTAGCTGGCGACGACGTGATACTCGCCCGGCGGAATCTGTTCGCCCTTGTCGCTGATCAGGTACAATTCCAACCGGTCCGGCGTCGTTATATGGTCCTTTCGCAACTGCACGATGTCATCCGTGTCGGGCCGCGGCGTTGTTCGTCCTCGATAGCGCGGCCCACGGCCGCGCGGTTTTCCGGCGTGTCCTGCAACGCCTTTCGGACCGATACGAATCCGCCGTCACGGTAACCCCAGCGATAAGAGATCCAGATCACCCGTTCGCCCTTGCGAATGGGGCGCTCGCGGCAATCGGGCGCGTCGAAGTACGCGTACGAGTGATGGTCCCGTTTTCTTCCCGTAACGGGGTATCTGTAGTCAGGCGATCCTTCCTTGCCCGGGTTGCCGCCGAGCACTTCGACGATATTGTACCACTGGTCCGCATGGAATCGTCGCTGCTGTTCGTCTTCCTGGCTGATTTCATGCCCCACACTCGGCTCACTAACGGCCTCGTAGACCGCCGCTGCGAAGAACCGCCCGCGAACCGCCTCGTCCACGCTCAGTTGGCTGCCGGGCAGCAGCTCTCTATTCTCTTGCTCGACCACCTCCAGCACAAGCGGCGGGCAGACGATCTCCAGTTCCAGCGGTTTCCCGCCGGGCCCGGGTGGTGGTGGGCCGGCATGGCAAGGACCGTGTCGTTGCAGACGACTTTCCACTTCCACGCGGCCCGGCTTCTCCAGCTTCCACGGCAACGACGCGCGAAGCGTCATTTGTCCGCCCGGCTTGAGGAAGTATCTGCCGGACACCGGATCCTTGGCCTTCAAGTATTCCATGTCTAAGGTAAGGGTCCCTCCTAACTTCTTGACGTCCTTGACCGTGGCCACTCGCGCATTTCGCCCAAAGGTTACCTGGAACTTTGACGCCCCCATGGAGCCAAGCGTCCAGAAAACTGGATCCCCACCTTCCAGCAACACCGACGTGCCGCCGACGTTCTCCACGCGCATGGCAACCTGCGGCGACGTGCCGACAGCCACCGGCCCGCCTACCGGCACCCAGGCGCATCGCAGCCCGTCGGCCGGCTTGCCCCAGGCGATAGCATCGCAATCGACAATTACGTTGGGCAGCGACCGCTTGAGCTTCTTCACGCCTTCTTCCGTAACATGGGTGCCCCGAAGGTCGAGCCTTCTGAGCTTGGCCAATTCATTGAGATGATCTAGACCGGCATCGGTCACGCCGGTCCCGCGGAGGGACAATTCTTCAAGTTCGACCAGCCCCTTCAGATGGGGCAGCCCCCGGTCGGTGATTTCGCGCCCGTGAAGGTACAGGGTCTTGAGTTCGCTTAGTCCCTCCAGATGCACAAGGTCCGCATCGGTAAAGCGAGCGCTGCTGCGAGCAAAGCTCACCAGCGTCACCTCACCCTTATCGTCCAGCCTCACCGCCGCTCCCAACTTCTTCAGTGCTGCCACAGCATCCTTGTCCGCCGAATCGCGGGCGGACTCCCACTGTTTTCGACGTCCGGCCATGCGGCCCAACAGCGTGTCCATCGCCTTGGCCGCGTCGCCGTCGAGGACCGCCCGCAGGGCGTCGAGGCGCCCCAGCATGGGCAGCCCCCAGCCGAGATCTTCCATGAGGTGGAGTCCCGAGGGCAGAATTGCCTCCAGTGTGTACGCGGGGCCCCGAGGGTAAGCGATCTTATCGTGCCCCGCCACGTTCTCGGCGTTTGCCAAATGTCCGACTTGGGCCAAATGATCGATGATTGCACGGGCCTGGCTCTTCGAAATGGCCCCCTCTCCACTCTGCGCCGACACACCGAGAGTAAGATATCTTCCAGCAAGGGGCCCCGGTCCTTGGACGTCGGCGCGCGGCGGGCCGTGGTAGCCCACCGCCACGCGGAAGTCATTGATGTTCGCCTTGAGCTTTTCGGCCCGCTCGGACGCCTTGGGCGGAAGGTCCCGGGGCGCCGGCGCGGCCTCCGCCACCTCGATCGTCACCGCGTTGCTCAGCACGCGGATTTGCTCGGTCTTGGTCAGGTCTTCCGGATTGGGGGAGCAGGCGACGCGGATCGTGTGCCGGCCCGGGGGAAACTCCAGGGGGATGAACTTCGAGGCGTCGGCAGTCCGTTCGATGCGCTGGAAGAACGTGCCGTCGGCCCGCAGCGGGACGTTCGTCAAGCCCTTGCCCGGCTTCGTATAAGGACTTGAGACGTCGATCAGCGTGGTCCTCCAAGTGTACCAACGCCCGTCGACTTCGATTTCGTAGAGTTCCTGCGACGGCGGCAACGCCCACGTCTTGGGGCCGTGATTGTGGACGTCGATCTTGAACGCCGGTGTCTCGCCGGCCTTCCACACGGCCGCGCTCGCCCGCAAACGCAACTGCACGCCTTCAGTCCGCGGTTGGTTTCTTTCTACTTCGTAAACCTTCTTCTCTGCGTTCCACTTCAGGGCAACGCCAAGCTTCGCAAGGCGCTGCTTACAATCAGATACGAAAGCACTTACCTCGCCACTGATATCCAGGTTCTCCGGACGGGTTTCCGGGCGTTCGATCCAATCGATCTCTTCTCGCCACGGCTTACTCGCACACGCACCGTTGAGCCGGTCGAGCACTGACTGGGCCTCCGGCGCGAGCGGCTCGCTTGCATCGGCGTCCAATATGGCTATCTCCACTTCGACCGGATTGCTGAAGACTTCGACGTGCGGTGCGTTGTCGGGTGCTCCGATAGGCGTCATCCGGAAACTGACGCGCACGACGTGTTTGCCGGGCTTTAGTTCAAGGCGGCCTTCGTCAGCGTTCGTGCTGGAGGGAAACCGCGAGAAGGTGCCACCCACTTGTCGTGAGCCGGTCAGCTTGACGGGAATCGCCGTGAACGTGTGATTCGGGAAAAGACCTGCTGGAACGCCGGCACTACCAAGATAGGTCAGGCCATCGATGTGAGCGTAACAATGTGTCGTCATGAAGCTGCTCAGATACCATTTCTCCTTCCCGTTGTTTCGTAAGTCGACTTTCAGGATCGGCACCTCGGCCGTATTCCACGTGGTCCTGTCCGCTCGCAGCCGGACGTGGACCTCCCGGACAGCTTCACCCCAGGGCAAATCGGCCGCCGCCTTCCGGTCCTTTTCGGCGGCGGCGAGAGCGGCGTCGATGAGCGACTGCATCTCCTGCCGCAGCGCCGCCAGCACGCGCTGTTTGGCGGCCAACGGCAGCGGGTAGAAACCGGCAATTCTGGCACCGTCGAACGCGGCCGATATGTAAACCTCACCTTCGCCGGGCGCGGCGGACTGCGATGCGAGCTTCGACAATTCCCAGATCTCGATGATGCGCAGGCGAGCGACAAACGCGTCGAGCCGCTGCTGCGAGAGCGCCGTTACGATGCGCCCGGGGCCCGCACAGTTGCCGAGAGTTACCTCTCCGCGACCGTCGATTTGGACCGTTCGTCTCCGCCCGCCCGATCCGGCCTTCTCACCATAGGTGAAGTATATCTGTGGGGTCCAACGCTTCGGCAGATCATCTGCGCCTAACGCCGCCTCGCTCTTCGTTGCCCCGGCCGCCGTGTCCGACGGAAGTTTCTTGGCAAGGTCAAGCCACTCGAGCAGTTCGGCGAAGTCTCGCCAGTAGCCCTCGCTTTGCCCGTGGGCCTTCATCCCCTCGACGAGCGTTGTCAACAGATTCTTGACGTCATCGGCGGGAAGGCTTCGCAGGATCTCGCGGCCGGCTTGCTGCACGCGTTGTACCCGGTCGCGCGACGCTTTGGTCTGATAAATGGAGAGGGCCACGGCCGTGACCGTCACTGCCTCCTTGTCCGGCAGTTTCATCAGCCGCTGCTTGGCCCGATCGAAGGCCTGCTGCTCGGCCGGCGCAGTCGAGTGGGCCGCGTCGCGAATGGCCTGTTCCGCGTCCTTGAGTTCTTTCGACACGGGCCGGTCTTCCAGGGTCCGCCGGGCCTCCCACGCGGCGCGGAAGTTGCCCCAGGTCTTCGGCTTCTCGCAGACTGCCCGCAGCGGCGCTGCCGCCTCGGCCCAGTGGAACTCGACGCAGGCCGCGGCGGCGTATTGCACGTAAAGCTGTTGACGCAGCATCTCGAAATACTCCGCTTGGGCAGACTCGCGGAAGGGGCGGTTGATCAGGGCGTATGCCGCCGGGCGGGAAAGCCGCTCGTCGTCAGAGGAAAACAGCTTCTTCAGCAGTGCCGTCGAGCGATCACCTTGGACGTACGAAAGGGCATGGATCGCTTTCCAGGGGGCCTTGTCGGCGTGTCCTGCAAGTGCCGCCTCAATGTAAGGAAACGCCCGATCGCCGTGCTTTCCCAACAGCCCCATCATGGAATTGGCCGTCATGCCGCCCTTGTCCTCAACGAAGAGCCCCTCGGTCAACAGCGCCAGCCGATCGTCGCCGCCTTGCAACTTCAGCTTGTCGCGGAGGAACTCCTGCCAATAAAGCGGCATCCGGCCGAACCACCGCAACCCCCGGCCGGTGCCCAGATCGACCGCCTTGACGAAATGCTCCTGCGTCACGTCCTGCCAGGGGATCTTTTCGCACACTTCCGGTGGCAGTTCTTCACCGGCCGGAAACAGAACGAACTCGGCGTACGTATAGACAGTGATAAAGTCGCCGGGCGGCCGTCCCCCGATTCCGACCGCCGCCTTCTGCTGTCGAGGCGGGCTGAGTAGCTCGAGGCGCCCCTTGCGCAGTACCATCCGATAGCCCCGATGCGAACCGACGTCCACGCCCGGCCGGCGATCGCATTCGACCACTTCCCAGTCGGCCAGCACGGCCTTGACCGCGCGTGCCCAGCCGGGCAGGTCGGCGCCGGCGAACAACGCCGCGACCGTTTCGCGGACCTGTCGGCATTCGCGGCCGACCGCGTCGCCGTAGAACGCGGTATCGTGGCACTCCGACGTATCACCGATCGAGAGATCCAATTCCACGGCAGCGTCCGGCACGTTGAAATCAGGCAGCTTGCGAACCGACTTGTGCAAGGCTTCGTGCCGGGCTACCAGCTTCTTCTCTTCCGGCGTCTTGGGGAAGTACGTCCACTTGCGATACTCGATCGACTCCATCTGCTTGACGAGTTGCCGTAACTTCTCGCGAGTCGCGTCGTTCTCTGCCCGGAGTTTCGCGCGCGCGGCTTTGTTCACCGGTGGCGCGAACCGTAACGTCAGCACATACTTACTCCGCTGCACGAACCCGCCCTCTTTCAACTCCCGTTTGCGACCCTCCTCATCTTTCGCGTCCGTGGGCGGGAGGTTGATCGTGCCGTACCACTCGACTTTCTCGTCGCGGCTGACGTGAACCTCCTTGCCCGAGACCTTCACCGACCAACCCGTCGGCAGCACGCGCCGAATTCGATCGGCGTACCGGCCGGCAACCTGCTGCGGCTTGGCGACGTCTTTCGCTGTCGCCGAATCGCGTTGATCTTCCGCCGGGTCATCTGCCCAAGCCAGGCAGCCGACCAGCGCGCCGATCAGCAGCAGCACGGCAACGCTGCTGCCCAACCACGCGCGAACCGTCGCGCGCTCGTCGTTGCGCAGGCCGACCAGCCTTCGGATCCGCCCGATCAACGAGCCCCCGTCCGCCGCCAGCGACAGTTCGGACTCGGCCGCGGGCACTTCGTGGCGGAGTTCCTCCAACTTCGTCAACGTCCGCGCGTAAAGGAGCTTTTCGCCGGTCGCGGAAACCACCAGATCGTCGCAGCACTCTTCCCGCGCCACGCGAATCCGCCGCGACACCCACCATACGCCCGGGTGGTAGAACAGCAGCGTCTCGACGAACGTCTGCACCAGATTCAGCAGGTAATCGCGCCGCCGGACGTGGGCCAACTCGTGGGCCAGGATCAACTCGATCTGCTGCGGCGACATCTCGCCCAGAATGCTCACCGGAAGCAGAACCACCGGCCGCAGCCAGCCGATCACCGTGGGTACCTCGGCCAGTGCCGACTCGAGCAGCACCGGCACGCGGTGGATCCGCATCTGCCGCGCAAGCCGCGTCAACACGGCCTCGAGCGTTTCCGATGCCCGGCTTGTGCCCGTGCAGCCCAACCGCCGCACGCGCAGCCAGCCTCCCAAGTGGCAGGTCGATAGCATGACGACGCCGACCAGCCAAAAGCCGACCACCCAGGGCAACGCGGGTTGCAGCAGATGCGCGGCACGCTGTCGTAGCGAATCGTCGTCGTGCGGCACGACGTCCCCGCGGCGGCGCGCCGAACCATGGAATTCGCCTTGGATCACCGGCGCCGCAGAAGACGTCCCTTCGGTCCCCGCGGCGATCATCTCCGCCGCCTGCGTGTCGTGACCGGGTCGATCGGGGATCGCCCCGGTCGGCACCGCTCCGGCCCGAAAAGCGGTGGCGTCCGAGAGCACCACGGTTCTTGCCGCAGCGCGTGATTCCGCGGGCGGTTCCTGCCGCGGGCAACTCGCATCGGCCGACGGTGGAGCCGGCGTCAGCCACGCCGTTACCGGCAGACACGCAGCCATCATCAGCAGCGCCGCCCAAGCCGCACCATGACGCACGCCCGGCCGCGACCTGCGGAGCACCGGCCACGCGATCGCCAACACGGCCGCAATCGCCGTGGCCTGCCAGACGAAATGAACCAGTCCCCAGCCGACGCGATAGACGATCGGACTCGATAGCAGACCTTCCAGTGGGCTCATGGCTCCTCCCTTTCCAATGTGTCCAATAGGGACCGGATCTGGGACAACTCCTCCGTCGAGACCTTCTTGGCGCTCAGCGCGTGCATCACCAGCTTCTCGGCCGAGCCGTCGAACGCCCGGTCCAACAGATCGCCCACCAGTTGCCGTTGTGTCGCTTCAGCCGGGACCATCGGGCGATAGACGTGCGTCCGCCGGCTTTCGTCCCGCGTCAGCAGCCCCTTCTCGGTCATGATCTGCATGAACTTCAACACGGTGGTGTAGCCGGTGGGCTTCTCGGCCATCAGCACCTCGCGGACCTGCCGCACCGTGCTAGGTCCTCGCTGCCACAACACGCGCAGGATTCTCAGCTCGGCGTTGGTCGGCCGCGGTGTCTGTTCTCCGTTTTTCATGGACAGTTCCTCCGTTGCTGTGAAGCCCAACACGTGCCGATAGCCCGGCCACAAACCTGAGACGCCCGAATTGTACGAAGAGTTTCGTGAAAGTCAACGTAAGTCTTCGTAGGTCTGCGTTGTTGGTGGCCAGAATGCACGTAAGCCCTGATATATCAAGGTGTTACGTCACGCGATAATCCTCTCGTCCCCAGGCTCCGCCTGGGGACGCAATGTCTTCGAGGCTCCGCCTCGCCGCACCAGAGCAACCCCCGCCACTTGACGCCGCCCCCCCGCCTACTACGATGCCCCCAACACCATGCGGGGCTCCCTACGGGGCAGGGGGGTCACGAGGCAGGGGGGTCAGGTCTCGTTTCTTGTTTTTCGTATGGTGTACTCCGTGCAGACGCCTTGCTGTGGGTTGCCGGGTGGCCCCGGATCATTGCTCACCCGGGGCTGCCACCGACCGGCTCACGCGAGTGAATCGGTCCGTCATCAGAGAGTAAAAAACAAGAAACAAGACCTGACCCCATGACGACCCGTTATTGTGTCAGGAGTTACGACGAAATCGCGGCCTAATGTTGATCCTGGCTACAAAACCCGATCGATGATTCTGAGCTGATTCTAATCGACGTA
>JABMRB010000737.1 GCA_013202865.1 Candidatus Nealsoniibacteriota bacterium
ATGGGGCTGTGCAAACTGTATCGCACCACGGGAGAGAAGAGATATCTCGACCTGGCAAAGTTCTTGCTCGACACGCGTGGTCCCGACGGCCGCACGTACGACCAGTCGCACAAGAGAGTTGTCGACCAGGAAAAGGGGGTCGGCCATGCCGTTCGGGCCACCTATATGTATTCGGGGATGGCGGACGTCGCCACGCTGACCGGCGACACAAGTTACATCACCGCCATCGACCGGATCTGGGAGAACATCGTCGGCACGAAAATGTATATCACCGGTGGTCTTGGTCAGCCCGGCGGCCCCGAGGGCTTTACCGAGGACTATGCTCTGGGTAACGAATGCTATTGCGAGACGTGTGCCGGGATCGGAAACGTCTACTGGAACCACCGGTTGTTTATGCTTCACGGTGATGCAAAGTACATCGATGTGCTCGAGCGCACGCTTTACAACAATGTCATTGACGGCGTGTCGCTTGACGGCAAGAGGTTTTTCTATCCCAACACGCTTTCATCGAGCGGCACGGGCCGCAGGCCTGCCAGGTCGGAATGGTTCGGGTGCGCCTGCTGTCCGGGGAATATCGCCCGATTCATCGCATCGGTTCCCGGCTATATTTACGCTACGAAAGGCCGTGACGTGTACGTCAATCTCTATGCGTCCGGTAAAGGCGAGCTGAAGGTCGGCGACAACACGATCGCGATTACCCAGGAGACGCGCTACCCTTGGGATGGTGCCGTAAAACTGACCCTTGAGCCGACAAGCGAGTGCCGTCTTGCGCTGAAAGTTCGCATTCCAGGTTGGTCACAGAATACGCCCGTGCCTTCCGACCTCTATAAGTATATGACTAAGAGCGGTGAGACCGCGGCGCTGAAACTGAATGGCAAACCGGTTCCGCTTGCTATCGACAAGGGATACGTCACGCTTGACCGCACGTGGGAGAAGGGCGACACGATAGAACTGAGCTTGCCGATGCCCATCCGAAGAGTGACGGCCAACGAGAACGTCGAGGCGGATCGCAACCGGGTCGCCGTCGAGCGCGGGCCGATAGTTTTCTGTGCTGAATGGCCCGACAATAATAGTAAGACGCATGGCTTGATATTGCCCGATAATGCAAAGCTGACGTCGGAGTTCCGAAAAGACATGCTCGGCGGCATCGAAGTGATCAAGGGAAAAGCCCTGGCAGCAACAACGGGTGAAGAAGACCAACCGCTGGTCAAGGCCGAACACGAACTGTTTCTGATTCCCTATTATGCGTGGGCGCATCGCGGCACGGGTGAGATGGACGTCTGGCTGGCCAGAAATGACGAGGCGATCAAGGCCTCGTTGAAGAAGTAGAATCCGCGGTCGTGGAGAGGGCTCGGGCGAGAGTGCGCTTAGCCCCTTTCGTCTTCCGGTTCTCAGCGGACCGACCATCTTGGCCGCCGAAGCCCGAGTTCTCCGCAAGACCGGTAGAATCGTACCGACCGGAACCCGTGTACCCGGTCGTTCGACTGCAATACACGGGCGTTTGTTTCGCCAGCCACTTGACCTGCCCTCCAGGCGACGTACGCTTTCTCTGGGAGAAACTTGTCTTCTCTCGCTGTCTGTTCGGCCTCTCGATGAGTCGGCCGAAGCGAAAACGGTCGTAACAGGCGGCAATCGAGTCGGAAGTCTCCGTTCGGAGCATAGGAATAGGCGTCACCCCGCACCGGTGCGTTGTTTGCCGAATCGCGCGTAGACCGGACCCGAGTGACGGCAGCATAGCACGCGGACAGTCCCCGCAGTGCATCCGAGATTGCAGCATCGAGTTACACCCATTGCAGGCGAGTCGGTCATGTCATTCACCGAGAGAAGCGTTGAGGGCTGCGAAGGAACAACGGCCGACGTCACGTACAAGATTGCCAGTTCGCGAGAGGAACGCGCAGCAGCGTTTCGATTGGTCTACGACTCTTATCTCAAGGGCGGTCTGGGGGAGGCGAACTCCCACCGGATGCGAGTCACTCCCTACCATCTCTTACCCAGCACCGAGGTATTCATTGCCGTTCTCGAGGGCGAGGTCATTTTCACAGCCAGCCTGATCCTCGACGGCGTGCTGGGGCTGCCGATGGAATCGGTTTACGGCCCGGAGGTCGCGTCGCGTCGCGTCCACAACCGGCACATGGCCGAGGTCTCCTGCATGGCCGACCGGCGCGGTCAGTTTCAGGGGTTCTTCCCGGTCTTCCTCAAAACGTGCCGGTTGTTAGTGCAGTATGCTCGCACTCATTATCTGGACGAGTTGCTGGCGGCCGTCCACCCGCGGCACGCGAACTTCTATCGACGCTACATGGACTTTCAGAAGTTCGGCGGCGTGCGATCGTATCCGGCCGTGAAGAACCTTCCGGCAGTTGCCCTGGAACTCGATTTTGCCAGAATCGATCGAGAACGTCCGGAGAACTACGACACGTTTTTTGGCGAGCCGTTACCAGCCCAGCAACTCCTTGCGCAGCCGATCACGGCGGCCGAGTGCAACTTCTTCCGCCCGATGGTCGAAGCCAGCTATACGCTGGCCCCGATCGAACTCGACGATTTTCCGGAGGCCCACGACGGGGCCGAAGGTGTGTACGTGGCGTAGGATACTCCACTACCCGCCATGCTGCACGATCAACTCTTTCGCGTCGGCGATGATCTTCTCATTGTTTGTAGCGTCAACGACCCGTTTGAGCGCCGCGACGGCGGCTTTGCGTTGCTTCGGGTCGTTCATATCCAGCTTCTGTGCGATTGCCACAACAGCCGACGCGGCCGGGTCGGTCAGGCCCTGCCGGTCGAGGTAGGATTGCGCCAGATTCAGCGAGGCGATCGAGGGCGGCCAGGCTAGCTCGGCGAGCGCCGCGGAGGCGTTGCGGCCGCGGTCGTCCAGGGCCAATAGCTTCGCGAGCATGGCGATCTTCTGGCGCTGTGGAGCCTGCCCCGTGATCACGCGCCGCAGGCAGGCTGTGTAGGCCGGCGCCTTGAGTTTCGGGGTTGGAGGTTCTGCGATCATTGCCACCAGCACTTCGGTGGCTCGCGGATTGGGTGAGGTGGCCAACGCATCGAAGGCGGTCTGGCTCACACTGGCGTCTTCATCGCGTGTCGCGGCGGTTACGGCATCCAGGGCATAGTTACCGGCGAGTTGCCCGAAGATACGGATCCGCCAGACTTTCGCTTCCGGCGTCGTACCGCCAATCGCCGCGAGTAGGGCGGCGCCTTGATCGACGTCCTTCTCACTGCCCAGAGTCGCGACGGCCCGAATCGCGGCCGCCCGTACGACGGTATCCTTGTGTGTGACGTACGTCTTGGCTAAGCGGAGCATTTTCGGGTCGCCACGCCGGGCCAGCATGTCCAGGAGTTCCGCCGCTTTCTCCGCTGGCGCATCCCGCAATTGCCCGGCCCACATGCCGCTGACGTGATCTCCGGTTACTTGAACGCGGAGAGTGACGGCCGTTTCGCGAAGCTGTTTGTCCTCATGGTCGATGGCCTGTAGAACGTCGCCCAGCGCATCCGCTCCCAGAATCGCGACGAGTCGCCGCAAGGCGGCCGCTTGATAGAAGTTGTCGTCCGCGTTGACCTTCATCAATTCACGGCAGAGGCGGACTCGCTGGCGGTCGTCGGTGGCCGACGACAAATCGCGGTCGAGCCGCTCGTCGACAAGCGTGTGCAGGCTGACCAGCGGTTGAGGATTCTCGTCGGCCTCGATGGCCCGGATGGCGTCTTCGAGCGGCTGACGATGCTCGCTGGTTTTCAGCGTCCATCGCATCTCTTTCAACTGCGGTAACAGCGATCGGGCGGCACCGCCGTACTTCTGCAACGTCTCAAAGCGGTGCGGAAGCCGCATCCCTTGGCCCCATTTCTTCGGCTGAATCGTCTCGATGCAAAGCGGAATGCCCTCGGCGATACGCAGCCTTGCCATCAGGTCCAGGCCATACTGGCGAGGAGCATCGTCAAACATCGCGTAATTCGGCGCCGGCGTCTCGATCGCGTCGTAGATCGGCCCGGCCATGGCGGCCAGATCTTCTCGCGTGAAGAAATTCAGCGCGTATGCCCCGCAGCCGCGCACCCGACCGGACGGATCCTTCAACAGCTTGGTGACCGACGCGTAAAGCAGCTTTCGATCCACGCCCTCGATCGGGTTGCCGTCCTCGGCCAGATTCGCCAGCACTCCGGAGAAGTAAAGCGGGGCGACGCGGCCGGGGGCGTGCCCGAGCGAATACGACAACGCTTGTTGCGTCGGCTTCATGGGTGCTTCCTCTTGCTCGGCCAAGATCGCTTGCAGCAGGTTCGGAATGGCCTTGCCGGCCGGCTTCTTCATTCTTGCCAACGCGTAACCGGCGGCGATACGCACGATCGACTCCTTGTCCGCAAGCGACTGCGAGACGGCCGGTACCGCGTCGGCGGCACGCTCGCCCAGGTGCCCCAACGCTGCACAGGCGCCGGCGCGAGCCTCCGGCTTGTTGCTCTCGAGCAACGTCACCAGCCGTGGCGTGAGGTCGCCTTGTTTCTCGGCCAGGGCCATGGCGATCCACTCGCGCGCGATCGGCGACCAGTTGTCGAGCCGGCCGATCAACTCGTCGGCCGACACGTCGTCCGTATCGGCCCGTCGCCATCGAGCGGCGTCGACGGCCTCGACGACGTCTTCGTCGTCGAGCCATAAGCGTTTGTCTTGGTCCTTGCCCGTCAAATAGATCGCGCGGCGCGGCGAGGTCATCATAAGCACTTGGGCGACCGTGGCATCGAGCGTTCCGCGGCCGTAGTGCCCCCCGAGCGATTGATTGACGAAGCTGCCATCGGTCTGCCGCGTGAGTGCATAGTACCAACGCAACTGCTTGTGAAAGGCCGCCGCGGCCGCCGGTCCGCCGTAGTTGGCTCCCAACGGGTCCCAGAAGTAGGAGTAGGAGTTGCCACTGTGGCCGTACTCGCACGTGTTGTGTAGCGAGACGGTCAATTTGGAGAAGAATCTCTCGGCCGGGCGATCTCCCAGCAGGCCGAAGGCGACTGCGGCGACGCCGTTCTTGCCGTTGCCCGACATGCCGTTGCGACCGTTGCAGTGGATCTCGAGGCTCGGTCTGTGATACCCGTAGCCGATCGACCCGTTGCCGACGAATTGCTTGAAGAACTGTCGCGAGCGCACGATGGCATCGTCGACCTCGGCGTGCTCGACGCCGCATTTCTTCGAGAGCAACAAGGCAAGAAGGCACGGCAGCCCGGCCTGATTCACGGCGCCGTAGCCACCGAGATTACCGTGCAGTCGGCCGTCGTTCATGCTGGTCCATGCGAAGCCGTGCCCCCAGGCGCCGCCGTTGCTCTGGCCCATGGACGATTTCACGGCGTGCTCCCGAATCGCCGGCAGCACGTACTTGTCGCCCGTTGCAAGGTAGTATTCCGTCAAAACCAGATTGCGATAGCCTGCGCCCCAGACGACCAGTCCACCCGACTCCAAGCTCATCTCGAAATCGGGGCCGGCCCACTTGGCCTCGTGCAGGAAGTCGTGGACCGTCTTGACGTACTTCTGCTCGCCCGTGGCCAGCAGTGCCAGCGCCTTGATGCCGAAGATCGACCAATCCTCGCTCGCCACGAGACTTTGCAACGCGTCGTCGAGGAGTCTCTTAGTCTTCGGGCAATCGTACGGAGCGGTGTCGCTGTACGTACCCATGACGGCCAGCGGAATCTCGACGACCTGCTCCTTACCCTGCCTGGTTGGAGAATTCTCGATGCCGCGCCAACGGATGAGCTTCAGAATCCCACGATTCTCCTTCTTCTCGGCCTCGTCGATCGCCCGGCCGAGGCACTTACGGGCGTCGCCGTCGAACCGTTTGCCACCGGCGCCGAGGATCACGTCGCCGACCTGCAACACGCCGTCGGCCGGCGATCCTTCTTGGACCTCGGTGATGAGTATCTGGCGAGCATCGTCGGTCATGAACTTTGCGTCGACGTGCATCCAGCCCTTGGCGCCGGTCGGACCGAGGTAATACTCCCCCGTCTTCTCGAAGTCGATCGTCTTGGTCAGATCGGGGGGCGAGTCCGTCGCCTGCTCTCCGCCCGACGCTGGCGCGACGGCGAGCAGCACGGCGGCCAACGCGAGAAGAATGTAGCCGTCTCGCTCCGCGAGACGCAGCCTCATCTCGCGGAACGAGATGACTACGGAAAGCCCTGTGTGGTTTAATGACATAGTCTAACTCCTGGTGCTGAGGAAAACATGGACGATGTTGTGCGTGGTCAGTGCCGGGCTGAGAAACTCGACCAGTTCGCCGTACGTGAGGCTCGCGTCGGCAAAGACCAGCAGGATGGGCGGCCCCGGTCTTCGGCCGGCCGCTTGGCGCCGGGCGGCGTCTGCGTCCAATTCCCGACGCAATGCGTCGGGCGAGGGGACATCGAAGGTCGTTGTCTTCGATTGGGGATTCGCGTCGCCGGCGATGTAGACCGACTCGTGCAACTCAAGCGATCCCGTCAGCTTCTGCGGCGTCGGCTCTGCGGCTCGCGTCACGTGCAGTTCCCACGGATCGACGATGCGGCTCTCGCGGTCCAATAACTCCGCGTTCGGCAGCAGTGCTTCATAGTACAACTGCCGCGTGTCGGGCGGTTCGACTCGGATGCCCGTCTCGCAGTCGATCGCGGCGATCAGACGACACACGCGCCGGACCTCGGCCAGCGACAGTGCGGCGTCGAAGCAGACGGATAGATAGGGGTCGCGGCCATCGCGAATTAGCCCGTCGAACACGCCCAGCACGGCGGGCAGTTGGGGCTTCTCGGTCATCTGCTTGCCGGCCGCATCGGTCAGCCCAAACGCTAAGGTCGATGCAGTCGCGTCGCGATCTGTCGTGTTGGACTCGGGTCGAGCGGCTGGCGAAGATCGCCCGACTTGCAACGTCAGATCCACGACCCGTCGCCGCCCGTCCTTGTACTCGGGCTGGAGGATGATCTTGACCAGTTCGTGCTTGGCATAGTCGTACTTAGGGCCCACGATCTGGGTTCCGTAAACGGCCCGTTGGCGCGCATGCCGAGGTACGTCCAGCACCGCAGTCGGGTCGTTGTAGATCGACACCAGCGACTTGGGGTCCAGCACGTCGGCAGCGTACACCCGGCCCGCTTTCCCGTCGGGGCTACCGACCATGAACGAGCCCGTAAAGACGAATCCCACCTCGGGCAAGGGCGCCTCGGTGCCGCTATCGATCACGAATTGCTCGAGTCGCGTCGCCGCAACCGGCTCACCCGACTCGTCCGCCGCGGCAACACTTGCCACGACCCGCTCGCCCTTCGACCAGAAGCGAAGCCTGGCCGGGTTGAACGGCTTGCCGGGCGTCATGCCGATGAACCGCAACGCGCGGTGAACGTCGCTGGGTCGGGCCAGCGACCAGAGCAATGCTTCGTAGCCTTTGCCGCTGCCGGCGTCGATCACGAGAAACTCGACGATCGATCCGCTCACCAGGCCGGTTGCCTCAGCGGTCACTTCGACGCGCCGCGCTTTGCGATCGGCAACGAGCCCCGGCAGAACGAGCACATTGTCTGCACCTTTGTATTTCGCCTGATTCGCCTCGTACTCCGCCTTCGCGCGGGCCGCGTGCTTGGGGCGATCGCCATAGCGGGCCGGAAGGTTTCGCGGCGCTGAATCGGGGAGATCCGCTGCGACCGCAAGATGCGCAGCCGACAGCAGCAGCAACACCGACAGATAGCGTTTTGCAGGGCAGATCATCGTTTCACAACCGCAACCATCCTGGGCCAGTCGTTCGTTGAGCGAGCAAGGTAGTATTGTCCGCAACTCTCTTTGCGTTGTCAAGGAGTTGAAGGAAGCAGCTTCCCGTATCGCATTCTCAGATGTTCGACCGCCGCGACCGCCATGTCGAGCCGTTCCCCGGCTCGGCTCTTGTCGACGGAGGCCGGCAGCGTTACGTCCTCGACCGCCAGGAGTTCTTCGAGGCTGTGAAACTCTGCTTGCCATTTCTTGAATATCGACTTGAGCACCAGACAGTGCGGCTGCGAAGCCTCGATATGCCCCAAGAGTTGGTACGTCCTGTGGTGGTAGACGATCAGGACGTCGCCCGGGCGAAGGAACCGATTCCACCGGCGGCAAAACTCACGCTGACTTACGGCGTCGTCGAAGTCGGCCACGGAAAGCCGCATGTGTTCCAGCGCGGCGGCGGGCAGCGGGTGTTGCTGCCGTAAGCGGCAGGCGAAACGCTCTGCCGTACCCAGCCGCTGCGCGACCCAACTCACCGGCAACGGTGCGGCCGTGCGGCGGCCTGGCCGGCCGGGAGTTGCTTCGCCATAGGCGACGACCAGATGGTCGGGGCTCTGCAACAGAGCGCGTGGAAGAAACCGCGGCCGAGATTGCCGGCTCTCTTTGTACCGCGGCACCGCATGACTGGCCGGGTGCTCCAACTGATTCTCCACCATCGTGTTGAAGGCAGACAGGAGCCGATCCAAACCGACCGTCTCGGGCTCCAGGGATTGCAACGCCGCCACGGTGGCCTCTAAGGTCGAGAGACTGTGTGCATTGGGTTCGCGTCGAATCCGATATTGCCCCGGCGTGGAGGGCGTCAACTGGTAGCGTGGCAGGTTGGCCAGTTGGGGGACGTCGCGGAAGATCGTCTTCGCCTGATGCCACGTGCCGTCGATAATCACCAACTGCCCCGGCCGCTCGGCAGCAGGCAGTCCGGTCAACGAACGAGCATCGGCGTGCGGATACAGCAGGCCGGCGTCGGCATGGATCGGCAGGTGCCGGGCGGCCAGACGCCGATTGTGACCGGAGATCAGATGACACCTGTGCAACGCCTTCTGTACGATCCTTGCCGTATTGAAGGGATGAAACCGCTCGCCGACGTGCTGCAAGATCAAGACGTCGGTGCGATTGTCGATCCGCGGAATCGCATCGCAGAAGCAAAGCGGCATCGGACGAAAACACTGATAGCATCGCTGCCGCACTTCGATTTCCGATTCGCTCGTTCGTGGCATCTGTTTCGTACGCAGTTCTTCAAGTCGCGGCAATCCCCATGCTTCTTTCTAACCCGGCCGCCTTCTTGACGCAAGGCGGGGAAACGTGTAGGTTACGCCCTGGCGCTGCGCCCAACCAGGAATCGGAAGGATCGTCACGATGAAACCAGCGGTTTCGACCTTGCGGCACGGACTACGCGCCGCGATCCGTTTCTGGCTCCCGGGCCTGTTGATTCTCGCCCTGGCACCGCCGGCCCTCAGCGAAAGCGGCCCGATCGGTCATTGGAAACTCGACGATGCCCCGCAGAGCCCCCTCATTGCCGATGCCTCGCCCGGCGCGTTGCACGGCAGTCTCACCGCGGCCGCAACGGGGCATTCGGTCGACGGCAAGACGGGCCGGGCCGTGCGGTTCCCGGCAGCCGGTTCCATCCGCCTCGACAAGCACGCCGCCAAGCTGGGTAAGCTGACCGACTTCACCGTCTCGATGTGGATCCAATACGACGGCGGGGCCAGCCGTCAACTCTTCACGTTTTCCGACGGCACGTTGAACCACCGCGTTCAGATGGAGGTCCATAACGGGGCCCTCGGGTTCGGCTGGCAGGACGGCGGCACGTTCCAGAACACGATCACGAAACCGCTCGCGTGGGAGCCGGGCCGGTGGTATCACGTCGTGTTCGTCAACGACAGCAAGGCGGGCAAGTCGATCCTCCGGTCGAACGATCTGGTACGGCGGACCCACGCCAACACGCTCTCGCCGGCCGGTTTGCGATCGCCGGTTACGAGCGTCGAGATCGGTTCGCTTAACGGCGCGTATCCATACAGCGGTTGCATCGACGAGGTTCGGCTCTTCGACTCGGCATTGCCGCTCGATGAGCAGTTGGCCCTCTACGATGCGCTGAACAACGAGCCGGTCGATCCCAAGTGGACGGAGGCCAAGACGGCATTGATCGAGAAGCAACGACGCCTTGCAATGGCCCGGCGGGCTCGCGAACTGTTCTTCACCGAAGAGGCACCCCGCCTGAGTAAGAGCGAGCTTCATCAGAAGGCCGAATGGCTCTTTCAGACCGAGGACGATGACCTGCTCACCCGTGCCGACAAGGAAATTGTCTGGACCCGCCAGATGATCGATCGGCTGCAACAACGGGCCGACGCGCCCGATCTGGCCGACGAGGCGGCCGCATTGAAACAGCTCGAACGCCGCGTCTCAGCCGACGAAGCCTCCATCGATCCGTCCGAAACACGAAGGCTCTATTTCGACGTCCGGGCCCTCAAGCGGCGTGTGATGCTCAAATCACCCGAGGTCGATTTCGCGGGGATTATCTGCGTCGACGCGCCGTACACCAACCGCAGTCTCGACACGCACGGGACGTTCCAGCAGACGGAATGGGTCCACGAGAGCCGGTTCCGCAGCGAGATGTGTGCCTCACACGGCGCGAAGTTGCTGGTGTTGGAGGATTTCGCCAAGACGCCGGCGCCGCGCCAACTCGCCCCCATTTGTAAGGAAGGGGCCCGTGATTTCGGCCAACCGGGCGCCATGCTCAGTTTCGACCTCTCGTTCGACAGCGAGAAGGCCTTGTTCTGCATGAAGCCGGAAGACGAAAAGGCGTATCATCTTTACGAGATCGGGCTCGACGGAAACGGCTTTCGGCAGATCACTTTCGGCGGCTACAGCGATATCGACCCGATCTACTTGCCGGGCAATCGCTACCTGTTCCTTTCCACCCGGGCCGAAGTTTATGCCCAATGCGGGATGTGGGCGCGTAGTTATATCCAGACCCGATGCGATGCGGACGGCAAGAATATCCATATCCTCACGCCCGGCACGGAACCGGAGTTCTCGCCCTCC
The DNA here is from genome assembly GCA_013202865.1 of Candidatus Nealsoniibacteriota bacterium. Lineage (GTDB taxonomy): Bacteria > Planctomycetota > Planctomycetia > Pirellulales > Thermoguttaceae > JABMRB01. Next base: position 10,760 of record JABMRB010000737.1, read on the forward strand.
TTGTTGGACGACGGCCGGATCATCTCGACTCGCTGGGAGTACGTCGACAAGTCCCCCATGCACATCCAATCACTCTGGACGATGCGCCCCGACGGCACCGGCGCCGCGGCATACTGGGGTAATCAGAGCGTCTACCCGGACCACCTGGGCGAAGCGAGGCAGATTCCCGGCACGTCCAAAGTGATGTTCAACGGGTTCGGTCATCACGACGTCTGGGTAGGCTGCATCGGTGTGGTGGATCCGAAGCGAGGTCTGAACTTCCCTGACGGAATCTGGAAAGTGACCCAAGAGATGCACTGGCCGGAGGTCGGCGACGGTGCGATCCGGACGCCGCTGCTGACGGACGAGTATCACACGTCGGGCAAGTACGCAGCCTACAAGACGCCTTACCCGTTGAGTGAGGAGTTGTTCCTCGTTTCCGCCCGAACCGGCGGAATATGGGTCGGCGGAATGCGATCGGGCCACGATCCGACCATCGGGAAGTTCAAGCTCTACTTGATGGACATCTACGGCAATCGCGAGTTGATCTACCAGGGCGAGAACAACGTGCTCTACGCCCAGCCGGTTCGTGCTCGCAAGAGCCCGCCGTCGTTGCCCGATCTGGCCGATATGCCCGGCTCGGAAAAGGATAACCCGACAATCCGCCCGGGCGTGTTTGCCTCGAACAACATCTTCGAGAGCGCGCCGTCGGAAATTCGCCGCTATGGCAAGTACCTGCGCGTCGTCGAGGCCATGCCGAAAAGCTACTCGGTCGGCATCGTCCACTCGGGCGGCAAACCGTTTGGCAGCGAGGGGCCTAACACGGCGTGGGGAGTTTGGGGCGAGAAGTTCCTGCAAGGCAAAACGCCCACGCCGACCACCGACCTTTCCTGGGGCGATGCCTCCGTGGTCCAGGGGCCCGTGACTAGTGTTACCGGTCCGTTGAGCGTGAAGCAGATCCACGGCATCGTGCCGATTCACGAAGACGGTTCGGTCAATTTCACGGTCCCGCCGTGTCGGATGCTCTATTTCCAGGTACTCGACGAGCATTATCGGGCCGTGCATACGATGCGATCCTGGGTCTCGGCCCGGCCCGGCGAATACCGGGGGTGCGTAGGCTGCCACGAGGCGCATAACTCGACGCCGGTCATCCGGTCGGTCAAGGTCGCAACGGCTTCCGACACGATCCAACCGCCGCCTTGGGGCGTCCACTCGTTGTCGTTCGTCAGCGACGTCCAGCCGATCTTCGATCGCGCCTGTGCCGAGTGTCATCAGGGCAACGGACAGGCCGTCGAAACACTCGACTTGACGCTGCGGCCCGATGAAGTAGGCGAAAAGCGTTGGGGTGGCATCTTTCCCGAGCCCTACCTGACACTCACGCTCGGCAAGAACCATCACCACCTCAACGGGACGCCGGGCATCGCGGCCGCAAACACTTACGTCGGACTGCCGAGCACTATGCATGTGCCCTACGATACCTTGCCGCCGCTGACCTACCTATCACCCAAGAGCAAACTGATTGCCGAGGCGATGGACAAGAAGCGTTGCGGCAAGAGTATCTCACCGAAAGACCTGCGGATGCTGATCGCGTGGGTCGATCTGTGGGCCATGTACCGGAGCGACGAAGACGTTCGCGACATTGAAGACGCCCCGAGCGAATGGTTCCCGCTGTGGACCTATCCGCCGAAGACCAAGACGGCCCCCCGGGTCCGCACGGAATACTGCCAAGACGAGTACACTTGCCCGGAAGATCGACGGAGTACCAAATGACGCAACCTTCCACGCACCACGACGAGCAGTACGATTTCCGCCTGGGGTATCTGCTGTGCATCTCGCTTGTTTCCGCGTTGGGGGGGCTGTTGTTCGGATACGATCTGCTGGTCCTCAGCGGTGCAAAGCAGTTCTACGAGGAGTTGTTTCAAATAGCCGGCAAAGACAGTGACAGTACGTTGCTTCAAGGCTGGGCCGCCAGTAGTTGTGTCATCGGATGCATCATCGGGGCATTGGGCGTCGGCAAACCGTGCGATCGCTTCGGACGCGTCGCGATCCTGAAACTCTCGGCCCTGTTGTTCCTGGCTTCCGCCCTATGGACCTCGGTCGCACCGGATCTAACGCAATTCGCGCTGGCGAGAATCGTCGGGGGACTCGGCATGGGCATGGCCGCGACCGTCTCGCCGATGTACATCGCCGAGGTATCGCCCGCCCGGCTTCGCGGACGATTTGTCTCACTCAACCAGTTGACGATCGTTTTGGGAATCCTGGCGGCACAGGCAGTCAACTATCTGATCCTTACGTCGCACCCCCTGCCGATCGATCCCCAGACCGGCAAAGAGGTCGCGGACGCAGCGCTGCTGGACACCTGGAACGGCCGAATCGGGTGGCGGGCCATGTTCGGTGTCGAAGCGATCCCGGCCTTGCTCTTGTTCGTCTGCGCATTCTTCATACCCCGCAGCCCGCGCTGGCTCGTCAAGCGTGGGTTGGAAGACAAAGCCGCCGCCGTGCTGACTCGCCTTGGGGGACCTCGATACGCCAGCGACGCACTCGCTGAAATCGAAACGACACTCAGCGAAGGACACCGTGAGGCCGGGCTGGCGGAACTCCTCAAGCCTCGCATGAAACGGATTATGGCCATCGGCGTCTTCCTGGCTGTTTTTCAGCAGTGGTGCGGCATCAACGTGATCTTCGTCTACGCAGCCGACCTGTTTGAAGCGGCCGGCTACTCCGTAACCGACATCTTCCTGCAACTGGTTGTCATCGGGACGACGAATCTCGTCTGCACCTTCCTGGGTATGGCTCTGGTCGATTCACTTGGACGAAAGCCCTTGCTGGTAGCCGGCTCGATCGGCCTGGCGATCACTTACACATGCATCGGCGTTGCATATTATTTCGATTTTTCGGGACTCGCCGTCGTAGTTTTCGCAATCGCCTCGTGTGGAGTGTTTGCCGCAACCTTGGGACCCGTCGTGTGGGTCGTCATCTCCGAACTGTTTCCCAATCGCATTCGAGGCGTCGCCGTCTCCTTTGCCGTGGCGTCGCTCTGGGCTGCTAACTTCGTGTTAATCGTCTCCTTCCCCAGACTCAAGGCAGCGCTCGGGCCGGCCGGTTGCTTCGCCGTGTACGCCGTCGTCTGCCTGTGTGGCGTAGTCTACATCGTGTGCAAGGTACCGGAGACAAAATCCAAATCGCTCGAAGAACTCGAACACGAACTGTGCGACAATCATTCGATCGGATAGACCTATGACAGCATCACGAGAGATCGTTTCTAAGACTTTGGCCCATACCCGCGCGGCACGGATCCCGATCGATTTCGGTGCCACGGCCGTTACCGGGTTGCACGTGACGTGCGTGGCGGCCCTGCGCGAGCATTTCGGACTGCCGCAGCAACCGGTTCGCGTGTGGGAGCCGTATCAGATGCTCGGCCACCTCGACGACGACCTGCTCGACGTGTTGCGAATCGATACGGTGGGCGTGGTTCCGCGCTGCACGATGTTCGGCTTCCCGGTCGACGATTGGAAGGCGTTCCGAATGCCGTGGGGCCAGGAAGTGCTCGTGCCGGGCCAATTCAACGTGACCGAGGACGCCGCCGGCGACCTGTTGATCTATCCCGAGGGAGACACCTCCGCGCCACCGAGCGGGCGGATGCCCTCCTCGGCGTTCTTCTTCGATTCGATCATTCGCCAACCGCCGATCGACGACTCGCAACTGGACCCGGCCGACAACCTCGAAGAATTCGCCCCGATCTCCGACGAGGACCTGGACCACTTCGATCGCGAGGTGCAACGCGGCAGCGCTTCCGGCCGTGCCGTGGTCGCCACGTTCGGCGGCACGGCCGTCGGAGATATCGCGCTCGTGCCGGCACCTTTCCTGAAGTATCCCAAGGGCATCCGCGACGTGGCCGAGTGGTACGTGTCGACGGCCGTGCGACAGGACTACCTGCACGCCGTTTTCGAGCGTCAAACCGAGATCGCGTTGGAGAATCTCGCCAGGATATTCTCGCGAGTCGGCAATGCGGTCGACGTTGTCTTCATCTGTGGGACCGATTTCGGCACGCAGACGTCGACCTTCTGTTCGACCGCCACCTACAGCAGCCTCTACATGCCGTACTACAAACGCATGAACGACTGGATTCACACTCACACGCAGTGGAAAACGTTCAAGCATTCGTGCGGCGCCGTGGAGTCGTTCATGGAGTCGTTCATCGAGAGCGGTTTCGACGTAATCAATCCGGTCCAGTGCTCCGCCGCGGGCATGGACCCCGGCCGGTTGAAGGCCGAGTACGGAGATCGGCTCACCTTCTGGGGCGGCGGAGTCGACACGCAACGGACGCTACCCTTCGGCACTCCGGAAGAAGTGCGCCGCGAAGTGTTCGACCGTTGCGAAGTGTTCGGCCCGGACGGCGGCTTTGTGTTTAATTCGGTTCACAACATCCAGGCGAACACGCCGACCGAGAACATCGTCGCCATGTTCGAGGCGGTCCATCAGTTCAACGGCAACCCTAAGTGAATACCACAGTTGCCCGATCACCGGAAAACGCGTTGTCTTGGTAGTTAGGGGTGCGCGCCCAATAGAGTGGAAGATTCCCGCAATATCCGTGAGCAAGAGGAGTCCCAACCATGCCACCACGATTCGACAAACTCACAATCAAAGCCCAGGAAGCGATCGCCGCGGCACAGGCGGCGGCCGGCGAACAGGGCCATGCGCAGATCGATCCGTTGCACTTGCTCGCGGCATTGTTGCACGAGAGCGACGGTATGGTCGACGCGATCATCCAGCGGATCGGCGCCAACCGCGGACAGTTGGACCAGATCGTCGAATCGGAGCTTGGCCACATCCCTAAGGTCACCGGCGGCGGGCCGTCGCAGGGAAGTCCCGAATTGCAGCAGGTGCTCGAAGCGGCCCAGCGCGAGGCCGACACGATGAAGGACGAGTTCATCTCGACCGAACACCTCCTGCTGGCGCTGGTCAAGGTCGACTCGAAGGCCAAGAACGTCCTGAAGCTCAACGCCGTCACTGAAAAGGATCTGCTCAGGGCCCTGCAAGACGTCCGCGGAACCGGCCGCGTGACCGACCAGACGCCCGAGGGCAAGTTCCAGGCGCTGGAGCGCTACGGCATCGACCTGGTCGACCGCGCCCGGCAGGGTAAGCTCGACCCGGTGATCGGCCGCGACCAGGAGATCCGCCGCGTGATCCAGGTCCTCTCGCGGCGGACGAAGAACAACCCCGTGCTGATC
>JABMRB010000082.1 GCA_013202865.1 Candidatus Nealsoniibacteriota bacterium
CGCGGGCCTCAATTTCCGGCCCGACAAACCGCAGTGGAAGAAGAGCGATGCGGCCGGTCGCCGCGCGCCGGACAACTGTCTGGCCTGCGACGACTTCTACGAGTGGTGGTTTATGGTGCAGAACAACACCATTCAGAAATACGACTTGAGCAACTGGAGCTGGGATCCCAGTCTCGGCTCCGGCATGAACTGTCACGATGAGGGCCACGGCCATTTTGCGAACCAAGGCGGCTACAAGGGCTGGCGGCGCTGCATTGAGTTGATGGCACGCATGAAAGCGGCGAAACCGGGCCTGTTCATCCAGGGGTTCTACGGCACCAAGAATTTCGGCCTCTGGGGACTCAAGAACGTGGATCAGCACGAGGTCCTTAACGAACAGACCATTATCGTCAGCACAAAACACAACCAGATCAGTGACGACCGCCAGAATGCAGACGGTCTGCGTTTTCAAAACAACTGGAGCATGCGATTCCGCTTTACGCCGGCTGTCACCGGGCATGCGCTCGCACACCGGATCAGTGAAGGCGGGTTCGATCCCGAACTGATCAAGGTCTGGGATTATTACGGCTGGCAATACGGCGTCATGTCGTCCTTGGCCGTGTCCGGTTCCGTCATGCCGACGATCCTGCCCTACGAAACGGATCTGGTCCCCGGCTATGTAGACTTCTACAAGAAGTGGCAACGCTGGGCCAAAGACAACTTCGAGTATGTGAACTACACGGAACCCTTCGGCGAGCAAGTCCAACCTGGTGCCGTTGACGGCTACGCCCGGATCAAAGGCGACCATGGCTTTATTTTCCTGTTCAATGGCAACCCGCGTCCCTCCCAGATCACCTTCAAAGTCGGCGACGAGATCAACCTGCAAGTCATGGGCGATTACCAGCTTGCCGAACTCTATCCGTCGCAGAGGAACAAGCTGGTCCTTGATGACAACGGCAAGTCTGTCTTTGCCCTGGGTGAGAAGGCGAGCCTCACAGTACCCGCCAACGGCTGTTACCTGCTGGAACTGAAAAGAGTCACGAAGCAAAACAAGCCGGTCCTCATAGGCGCGGCAGGGGAAGTCACGTTGGTCGGCAGTCGGATGGCGATCACGGGTATCGTGGGCAAACCGGAAGAGACGGCCAGGATCCGCGTGAGGGTCGCCCATCCTGATACGGTAAAGAGTGTCACCGTCAACGGCATCCCGCAGAAGTTTACCAAAACGGAGCGCGAGATCTGCCTGGAGCTACAGTTTGCCGGTGCTAAGTATGTGCGAGAACTGGATGCCTGGACTCTTGCCGGCGGCAAGCGATTTGATTTCCCCTATCACGCGGCGCAGCCAGAACTCAAGCTCACGACAAAGTTCACGCTCAATGCGGATGTCAGGCAACTGCTGGAAAAGGCGAGACCGAAGAACTTTGCCGAGATGGACGCAACCATTGCCGGCTGGCAAACGCCGGAGGGCAAGAACAACCACTCCTACCGTTACCACAACTTTATCTGCGAGCGACCGTCACGGCTCTGGCTGATCGTACCATTCTTGACGTCGACCGGTGTCGAGGTGACGCTCAACGGCGAAAAGGTGGATAGCCTGCGTTGGGACAACCCGTCCAGCAGCGTCTTTGCCGATGTGACCGACCGGGTTAAGTATGGAGGAGAAAACAGCATCACGCTGTCCATCAAAGGCATGGCTCCTAACCGGTTCTTGGGGCCGTTTCTCCTGTATCCGGAGGCCCCTTCCACGGACCGTGTGCTGCGGACTCCGGGCCACAAGGACGATCCAGTCCGTTACACGCACGTGCTGGTGCCCGCCCCGCAACCCCGTTATCGCAAGGGTGAGGGTCCGAAGGTGATCGAAGCGAAAATGATGGGCAATGTGACCCTCAGAGAAGGGGCCGAACTGCGGGTCAAGCTCGATCTGCCGCCCGAAAAGATCAGCCACGCCATGTTTTTTGAGTCGGGCTTTGGCTGGATGGGGCAGCATGGGCTCGGTTATGATAGGGAGGCTCAATGCTGGACCGCCTGGGTGACTCCCGGCAATCGAGCCCGCATCCAAGAGAACGAGTCGGTCTACGTCTGGGCCGAAGGTGCCGACGGTTTGCGCAGCGAATACTATCCGGTCAAAGTCGGCTGGGATTTTACGACGCAGCCTCGAAAGGCGAAGGTTGTCGCCGGCGCGATCGAGGCAGAGTCCCTGAGAATCGAATTCAAGAGCAACGGCCGGGTTGAGCCCCAGGAGATGGCTCGATACGGCAATAACTGGAGCGCCGGTCGCCAGATGGTCTGGTGGGGAGGATTGAAGGAAGGCGACCGACTGGTGCTGGAAGTCCCACTCGAGAAAGCCGGCGTGTATGCATTGGCTTTGCACGTGTCCAAGGCTGAGGATTACGGGATATTCGGCTTCCAATTGGATGAGGGCCCTGAGAGTGAAGCGACGGACCTCTTTCAGCCAAGACTGCAGCCTCCAACGATCATCAAGCTCAAGCCCATGACGTTAGCGCAGGGGAAGCACTACTTGATGATTACCTACCACGGGAAAAACCCTCAATCGAGGAATTCCCTAATCGGCATTGATTGCCTGGAGTTCAGAGAGGACATCCCTTAGGCCGACGTCTCAAAGAAAGGGATGGATTGTGTAGAACAAGAAGTTCTGTAGGAGGAGGACAATGAAATCAATAGGTTTAACTGTGGTGACCGTATTCTGTTGCATGGTTTCAGGACCGCTATCGGCGCAGTCGGCCACGCCGACGAATCTCGGACAAATCGTAACGGTGCATGACACCAGTGCCAATCCGTTCCTCCTGCCTCTAAGCGGCACGGAAGTCGGCGACCCGTTCCCCGTGTACTGGGACGGCGTGTGGCATCTGTACGCGCTACGCGGTGACTTACGCACGGTCCTACATTTCACGAGCACCGACCTCGTCAAGTGGACGGAGCATGAGCCGGCGATGGTTGGCAACGGAATCGCCACGGGCACGGTCGTGCGTCATGACAACAAGTTCTACATGTTCTATACGGATGCCGGACCGTGGAAGTTGCGGGGGCAATACCACAGCAAGTTTCTCACCGCCGCCTCGCGCCTCGCCACCGACGGCGAGCGTCGTCTTTGCTGGGGTTTCTTTTCCAAGCACAAAACACCGGAGAGGAACAACGGAGGATACGGTGGTCCCTTGGGTGTTGGTAGAGAATTGGTTTTCAAAGACGACGGTTCCATTGGCGTGCGCCCTTTACAGGAACTTGTCGCCGCGATCCGAAAGCCGCAGGACAACGTCAGTCTCTTCAACTGTGCGAGAGAGATCTCTGGAAGATGGGAGATTGATGCAGGAGAGCAGGTGTTCCGATGCAAGGACGAAGGTGGCGGCGCGCTGCTTTTGGACTTGCCCGAGAAGAACCCCGACTATTTCTTTGAGGCGGACATGCTCTTCACCTCACCTCAGGCGAAGGCGGATGTCGTTGTGCGGACCTCGGAGAATATCGACAGTGGCTACCGCATAGCCATCGAGCCGGGAAAGAAGAATACAGCAATTCGTCAATTCAAACCCGGTGGAGGCACGTTCAACGAGAAGGACTATGCTTTCGCCAAGGGCAAACCCGTTAAACTTCAGGTATTTGTCTGCGGCAATCAGATCGAGGCATTTGTGGATGAACAGATATGCTTGAGCACGCGTGTCGTCGAGCGTTCACACCACATGATTGCGATCGAAATATCAGGTGGACGCGCAACGATTAGCAAGCCGTTGCTCCGCTATTTCAAGTACAAGGAAGGCAAGTAGCAGAGCGGGCGTATTCTGCAGGACAAGCCGGATGCAGGCGGCGGCAAATAGCTGCGTCTGCTCCGCAACGTTCACGGTCGCTGCCTCATCTACTCATACCCTTTGTGACGCGCCTCGAATAACCACCGATAAAGAAACGACCATACCTACCTTCACGGTGGTTTTGAGACCGACTTCAGCAGCATGGGCGAGCCCGTCGGAAAGACGGTGACGGAGCTAATGACAGCGGCAAAAGAGAACAAGGTCGGTTTGCACGGTCCACTTATTGACTTCTACTACGGTGCTCCACATCAAGATCCGAGCAAGCGTTTTAGGATGGAAACGGGCTTCTTCGTTCCCGAGGACTCACCGGCAGTCGGCAGATTCAAAGTTCGAGAATTGCCAACATTCAAATGCGCGACGATCCTGTACACTGGCCCGGCGCCCCGAATCGGAGACGCGTGGCAAGAGCTCTACCGGTCCGTTAGAGCCCAGGGCTTGATTCCCACTGATGAAGAGCGTGAACTGTATTTGTACTGGGAGGACGTCGACTCGCCAAACAACATTGTCCAAGTGCAATTAGGCGTGAAGTAGTGCAAGTGGGAGCACACGGTTATGTTCGCCGCATTTTGCGGCGTAAGACTGCTGACAATCGACTGATAGTCCCAAGTACCCGTGACGCGTGAGACAAGCCATAAAACCACCGAAAGCCCGGACTGGACGCGAGCGGCCACACCAACTCCATTGGGGGAAGCAAAAGCTGGGCTTCGCGTGTCAGAATCCTCATACGTTTTCTCGGAATCGACCTCCGACTGGGTCTCACACCTCATCCCGACCGTTGTCTGACGGGGGTGGCTGCGCTCGTCTTGGGGGAGGCATTGCCTTTCTCCGGGCGTGAGGGTATATTATCATTGTCACGACGATTCGTGATGAGCAGATGCAAGACAGATACAGACGCTTTCTGGTTGTTCTTTTGGCACGACGCGCTCTGCGTGGCGTGCTCCTCCTGCAAGTGCCCGGCTCAGTTTCGTAATTGGCTGCTCTGATATGGTTCGGGCCTATCATCTGCTTCATCATAGGCATTTGGTCCGCCCAAGTCTTACGTTTTAGGGAGGGCAGAGATGCCACAAGGTACGATCAAAAAGTTGGTTTCGGAGCGGGGATTCGGGTTTATCAAGGGGGAGAGGGACGAACTGTTCTTCCACAACTCCGAGGTCGAAGGCGGAGCCTTTGACAGTCTCCAGGAAGGTCAGACGGTGGATTACCAGGTGGGGCAGGGCAAAAAAGGCCCGTGCGCCAC
>JABMRB010000738.1 GCA_013202865.1 Candidatus Nealsoniibacteriota bacterium
CCTCAGCGTCTTGCAGATGTCGTCGATTTCCAGGCTCTTGTCGGCGTGCAGCTTCTTGGCCAGCACGACTTTGGTTTCATCAGAGGTGACCTTCGGTCGTCCGCCGTTGCGACCACGGGCTCGTGCAGCGGCCAGTCCGGCCTTGGTCCGCTCCTGGATCAGTTTCCGTTCGAACTGGGCCAAGGCCGAGAAGATGTTGAAGATCAGCTCCCCGGAAGCACAGGTCGTGTCGATTGCGCCTTCGTTAAGCGAGCGAAACCCCACGCCTCGACTCCGCAGATCCTCGACGAGCGTGATCAGGTGCCGCATCGAACGCCCGAGGCGGTCCAACCGCCAGACGACCAGGGTATCGCCAGCCCGGAGTGTATCCAGGCATTTCGTCAGCCCGGGACGCTCGGTCTTTGCTCCCGACACCTTGTCCATAAAGATGGCCGTCTTCGGAATACCTTGCTTCGTGAGTGCGTCAATCTGTAGGCTTAGATCCTGATCGTCAGTACTCACTCGCGCGTAACCGATAAGCCGCGACTCTGTAGAATTCATAGAACGCATATCTCTGAAGTAGATTGACAAGAGCGATAATGCCCCCCAAGCCGCCGGGATCGCCACGCCCGACGGCTTTCAACATGAGCTGAATTGTCAAAGAGCGATACCGGGCGCACAGACTCGCCCGGTCGGCCAATGGCCGAAATGAGAATGCGACGCCTACGGTACCAGCATCTGCTGGCGTATGGCGGCCCCTTGACGCTCCAGGTCGGCGACCTGGCGGCGAAGGGCGGGGAGTTCACGTTCCAGTTGCTTGGCTTCGGTATCGCAGCGGGCAGCCTCTTCCGTGTGTGCGTCGGCGTCGGGTTTCCGCTCGGCGTGCCCGGCCTGTTCCCGCTCGTACTTGGCCTCATTACGAAGATTGCGGGCCTCGGTCTCCATCGCGCCCAACCGGCGGGACTGCTCGGTCAATGGCCGTGAAACCTTGTCCAACCGTTCGACCAGTTCCTCATCGCGGCAGGTGTCCCACAGTTCGCGGCGAGCCTGCTCAGCTTCACTCACGAGGGTCCTGAGTTCCCGAAGGCGGGCATGGAGCGGATCGACCGTCCGGTCGTGCTTGGCGTTGGCCTCGTTGTAGATGCGGTTGGCCTCGGCCATCTCCTTCTCAATACGCTGACGCTCCTCGCCGAGATTCGGCGAGTTGTCCACGGTGCGACGGAGGTCCCGACGGTGCTGGAGAAGCTCGACCGCCTCGCGTAGGTCGTCGATGGTCTTCTGGTTGCCACCGAGGACGTGCTCGATGGTCTCGGCGTCCGGTTCCTGGCCGTCGGCGACTTGGACAACCAGCCGACGGAAGTCAGCCTCACGGGCCTGCCGGCGCTCTTGCTGTCGGCCGGCAATCTTGTCGAGAAGTGCGGTTGCCTTCATACTGTGGCTCCTTTGAAATCGAGAAAGGGATTGAAAATGGGCGTGAACGTCGTCAGCCCACAACTGGGCGAATTCGGGCGGAGGCTTGGTGGTGATAATCTTCGCTATGGACATCGTGGCCAACCGCTCCGGTTCGTCGGCCAAGGCCACCTGGTAGCGACGGGCGTGGGATAGGCTGTATCGGTGGCCGGCGCACAGGTCGTTCGGTGCCAGCCACGTGCCGCACATTTCGGCCCTGTGGCGAAGGTGCAGGGCGACGCGTATGAATTGGGCCCCATGGCCCTCAAACGGCGGGTGGCCATCCTCGGGCGTCTCGGTGGCAACCATGTCGGCAACCCGACGGGCCTCCCGGCGAAGGGCCTCCGGCGTGGCCGTGGCCCGCTCGTCGTACAACCAGGGCTGCATCAGCAGGTGGGCCAGTTCGTGGAGCACCGTGGCTGTGAAGTAGTAGTCGAAATCCTCGGGGTAGGTGGCCCGCAGGTGGCCGTCGTTGATAACCATGCACGGGCCACGTCCCCGGTGGTCCGGGATGTAGTCGCGTAGGTGTAGGTCTAGCCGGGAGGCCGTGTAGCCACCACATACGCTCAGGCCGCCCAGGTTGGCCGGTAGTCGCGTCTGTGGCACGATGTAGATTGGGAGCCAGCCAAGTCGGGTGCGGCCACGGTGCGGCACAGGGCCTCTGAACGTGTACATGCGTATTGAAGTGAACACATGGCATTTCGACGAATCTGACTCGAAACAAGGGGGGACGCGAGGCCCTAGATTCCCCCACTGCCCCCATCTTCGGGACTTACCCGAATTCAGAAAAACGTCACGCGCGCAACAAACTGCCCTCAACAACGCGTCCCATTCCCACGCCCTCCTGTGGTGGGGTTTTTAGGGAGGACCCGCTCGCCGGGTTTCACCCAGCTTGCTCGCCGGCCGCCTTCACCACGCGTTTGACGATTGCCCCAATCACTTCCTCTGCATACGGGCACTCTTGCACGATCCAGCTTGCCGGGACGAAGACGTGCTTCAAATGCTCAACCATGGGCACGTTTTCGAGGCATGCGTGTAGGAACAGTCGAGGCGGGTGGCCGAACGCGCCCATCGGCAGGTACACCTTGTCGATATCCCGGTACGAACTTTCCGTGTCGAAGAACGACGTGCGCAGATGCTCAGGCGGCAGCTCTCCGCCGGGCAGTTCTTCTACCGCGCTGGGCGACGGGGTCGCCACGATCCTAAGCAGTGGACTCTCCTCTTGAACTTCGGACATACATCTTTCCTTTCTGGTAACGTGTCGGCCACGGCGGCGGCCCGCCGCCGCTTGGCCCACACTCAATCGACTGGGACAAACGACAAGTGCCCCCCTTTCTCAGCACCAATCCACCATGCGTCAGTAGTCCACCACCACAACCATGGCTATAAATAGCCATGGTATGTTGTTGTGGTGTCCCACAGCCACATCCGCTTAACGCTTACGCTACGGACTGTGGCAGTGGGCACGACATCAGACCTTAGGTTTACCCGCAGTCTGGCTTGTAAAGTTGTCAAATCTTTCAGTGTGCCGGAGAGAGTGGCCG
>JABMRB010000739.1 GCA_013202865.1 Candidatus Nealsoniibacteriota bacterium
CCCACCAGCCGGGTCTGACTTGCAACGCATCCAAGGGTGCGGAAAATGGGCCTAGGGGAGTCGAAAGAACCCCAAAACACTCGGGAAATACGGCATTTTCTGAAACAGGCGGTGCAGAATCCGGTGCAGTTGATTCCCGAACGGCCCCGATCGACGCCGATCTGCAACGGATCATCGACGCATGGCCCGGGCTGCCGGAGACGACACGGCGGCGGATCGTGGCGATGGTCGAGGAGGTGGCAGGTGAGTAGCCACGGCACCCCCCTGGGTGGCATTCTGAAAGTGCCCTGGATTGTAGACCGCCCGCAAAGGCCGTGTTTCTGCACGTGTACCCCGTTCAAACAAGATCCTAGGAGGAACCATGAATCGCAAGATGGAACCAAAGGCCCCAGAACACCTACGGGAAGCTACCCGGCAGTGGTGGGAATCGGTGGTCTCGGAATACGATTTGGAGCAACACCACCGCCGACTATTGAGCCTTGCGGCCGAGGCGTGGGATAGATGCACAGAGGCCCGCGAAGCTCTGGCCGAACATGGGTTGGTCTTCGAGGATCGATTCGATCAGCCACGGGCACGACCCGAAGTAGCGATCGAACGTGATAGCCGAACCGCGTTTTGCCGGACGTTGCGGGAGTTGGGCTTGGATGTGGACGAACCGGCGGAGGGATCGAGGCCCGCGGCGATTCGCGGCAACGCCAACCTGAAGATTGCGAGAGGATGAACTATGCCACGTGTGAAGCGAAAATCGAAACGCCGGCGATTGACCGGCTACACGGAAGCCCACGTCAAGCACCTGCTGACCGGGCATGATTTCTTCGGTGAGGGCTTCCGGGGTGATCGGGCGGCGATGCGTCAAGCGTGGGAGGCCCTGGGCAGTGATCTGCTGGGCGACTGGATCAACGAGCATCCCGGAACCCGACCTTACGCATTTTGGGTGTTCGACGCTCCGGAACGTCGGCGACGGATTGACGGTAAGGCCCATCCGTTCGACAATCCCGAGCGGCAAGCCCACGTCGAACGCATTGCCGAGACCCCGGAAGCCCGTCCCGACTACCGGGAAACCATGTATCAATTGAGCTACGGGACGCCCAATTCCCTGTGTATGCGGGACGATTTCGAGGCCGAGTACGAAACCGAACTGGACTACCTGGACAGACTGGGCCTGTTGACCGAGAATGAACGCACCGCGTTTGGGCGGTAGGCAACCGACCTGCTCGACAGAGCGGCAGGTTTGAGGCTGATAGGGCAATGCCCCCGGAGATAGCGACATGGCAAAGAAGCCTGGAAAACGTCGTTTGTCACTTACCAAGAAGCAACGCGAAGCCGGGGTGGGTGCCGAACTATTCGCTCTCTGTCAGTCTATTACCGAGGATGGCTCCATATCGAAGGAAGAGTTGCTGTCGCTTCGATCATGGATCGTGGGCAACAGAAATGCCAGCATTCCTGCGGTTGAGTTCCTGAGCAACACCATGGAGAGAATCGTCGCTGACCGACGAGTGACTCAGGAAGAAATGAATGAACTCTACGATGCTCTCGTGAAGGTGATGCCTCCCGAATCCAGAGAAGAAGCCGAGCTTGCTAGAAACATAGTTACTGAAGAACGCACGGACATTGGATCAGCCGGTTATCTAGCTCTGGCCATGCTGTTTCGTAAGAGCAAGAGATTCGATGCCGAAGTGAGGATACTGGAACGGTGCCTGAAGCAGCAGCAGGCCAACCCATACTACCGAGACCTAACAGGTGGCGAATGGACCGAGAAGATTGAAGACCGTCTTATTGAGGCCAGAGTCCTGTTGGAAGGCTATGAGCGATATGGACCAGAGGGAAAAGGGAAGTGCGAGCATTGCGGCAAAGCCCCACGAAAACTGTATCGTCTCGACACAGGGCTGTGGGTTTGTATTACATGCAGGAAACAACTGTGTCCACCACGCCCGCCACACCTAGCATCGAAAACACAACTCAAGCGGCTCGGAAAACTGGGGTTCGCTGTTTCCGATGACATGTCAAAAGAGCAGGCGGACAGGACAGTGGATATGCACACCCACGTTACCTACTATGTATTCGACGCTTGGGAAATCCTGACTGGGAATCGCCCGAAATACCAACTGGGGTACGCAAGTGCATTGGACCAATTCGTGACCAGTCTTTTCCATGAGTCTTCGCTTGTACAACGCATCGTGGCTTTGCAGGAACGAAGAGATCGTGTGGCTTATTCCAAAATGACCGAAGAGCAACTTGACGATCCTTACCGATACGTACATTTGGCAGCGACAAAACCACCGTTACGGCAGGACGCGGACTTCCAATATGTGGCTCAGAGGCTTCGGCAGGAATACCCGCAGTTTGTCCGGTAAAGACCGTCGCGAGGCTGTTCGCATTCGCCGTGAACGGTCCAAGGAGTCGGAGTCAAAGCCGGCTGGCATGAATGAAGCGGAACGGCAATAGGTGCCACGAGGTTGCCGAGCGGTTTGGTTGAACAGATTGGGTAGCCGGTTGATCCCCGGCGAACGATTCACGCGGGCGCGGTGGTTATCACTTGCCTACCACGGCCCGCGTGGATCGGCCCGAAGAAAGCAAGTGAGATGATGCCTCGATTTCTCCATGAAGATGACGCACTGCTATCGCGGGTCATCGAAAGATGGAAACGGACTGCGGCCGACGAAGTTGACGACATTGGTGGTTGGCGACCCACAACGGACAATCCGCCAGACCCGATACCCGACCACGTCTATGGTCGACTTGTTTCGGGGCAGGGTTGGGATCAGCCCCCAAAGTTCTATACCGACACAACCTATCTGGTCGGTCGAGTCACGGCCCAATACGCGAAGTTGGACCCAGCACCACTGCAAGAAATCTACTCGGCAGTTACAGCCTGGCATGAAGACCACAACGCAAGGCGGATACCCGGCCAAGCAGTTCTGGCGGCAGCGTTGGATAAGGCGGTGATGACCTTGCAGGCTATCGAGGCTGATATTCAAGAGCGGGTGATCTGCGAAGATGGCCGACACCTGATCCCGCGACTACTGGCGGCAACCGAACCGCCCAAACTGTTCGGTGACGATCTGGTCCGACTGAGGGCATACCTGAAGACGCCGATGGATCTATCGCGACCGCAAGCCGAACCGGCCGAACGTGAAAACCGGCGGAAGCTGCAAGAGATTCTGGTATTCAACGAGCAAACGCAATCTGGCAGCGAAGAAACCCCGCAGCCGCCCGGTGGTGAAGAATCGACCGATCCGGCTACAGAGCAAAAGCCGACCAGAAAGAAGAAGTCCACCAATAAGGGCGAGGCCCGGGCGAAGATCATTTCGGCGTTGACACATCACCACCAGTACAAGAAGGATGGGAGTTGCTTGAACGATGACCCGATCGGCGTCAAGGAGTTGGCACGAAAGGCAGAAGTATCCCCTGGGTCGGTTACCCCGTTCTTCGACAAGGAGTTTGCGGAGCCCGGCGAGAAAGGGGGGCACACGAAGTACAAGGCCGTCTGTCGTGACATTACCCTACTTGTGGCATCGCTGAAAGCACTGAACGCAGATTTCTCTCCATGGCAACTCTACGGTGGTAGCCCTCCCGATCCTAAACCTACTCGTGGTCAAGGACGAAAGCCGAAGGGAAGCGACCAACGAGACAAATAGCCGTCGGCTGTCAAGCTGGCGGAGTCACTGGAGAACGGTTGGTGCAGCATGATGGATAGTCCGTTGGTCATCGCTCAAATATGCGGACCGGCTCAGGCGTAGGGTTGTGATGTGCTGTAGCAAAGGCACCAGTATCGACCTTCATGCCCGGCAAGTAGAAACAGACAAACACCCGTTCATACTTCTGCTCCTTCGACCGAAGGTTGTTTGATATTGCGGCAAGCTCATCTGCCGTTGGCAATCGGCCGCCCACGACACCAACCTCGATATCGTAAGAGACCTTGTAATTCAGATAGTCTTCTCGTTTGATTATTCTGTGCGGAATCAGGCTGGATTCCGTCCCGAAGTCGAGAACTCGGGGATGTCCCATCTATTGTTAAAACTGCCGGTGGTCTCTTTGGAAG
>JABMRB010000740.1 GCA_013202865.1 Candidatus Nealsoniibacteriota bacterium
AAGCGAGCCGCGGGGCTTGCCCCCGCGCCGGCACTGCGTCTTCAGCCTCCACCCCCTCCGCGCCGGGATAAACCCGGCGGCTCGCTCAGTCCGGCAACATCCGCTTGCGAACCAGCGCCAAGTCCACACCAAGAATCTCCCGGGCGAGGACCGCAAGCGTCTCGGCATCGGCCCGCACGTGGATCGTGCGATGGCGATGCTCGAGCGACTCGCCCGCGTGCAGTGCGGTCGCCGGCGAAAGCGACTCGATCTCGTAGAAGGCGCCAAGCTGTTGGCCCGACTCGTTCGGACCGTCATTGTAGGCGTTGGCCACGTCGCCCCGGTACGGCTCGGCCAGCGGAAGTTCCCACATGTTGTTCATGTAGCGGTGCTCGGCCGTGTCGTCCGGCATCGTGAAGTGGACCAGCGTCAGCACGCCGCTTTGGAAGTCGATCGACCCGAGCACGTTGCGAGCGCGACGTCGCGACGTGCCGATCTTTGCACGGTGCTTGCCGTCGGCGGCAAACAGCACAGCCTCCGGCAACACCCGCAGGCGCTCGGCGGGAACGTCGCCGAAGTAGTCCGACTTGACCACGGGCCCGAACGCGTCCACGTCGCCCCCGCGGTACGGCACGACCACGACCGTCTGCGGGCTCGCGTTGAACATGCCGAGGATCCAGATCGAGAGCATGCCGGTCGCTTCCCGGAACGTCCCGCCGCGGTTATCGATTCGGTTGACCGTTTCGTAGGCGACGGTGTCTGCACCACCGCGGGCGAAGGTATCCGCCGCCAGATCGCCGAACAGTTCGCTCAACAAACCGGTGCCCAGCAGCCGCACTTCGCGGGCGACGTCGACGTCGAACTGCGTGGCCGAGGCGTTTTGCAGCCGCATGCGGGTTTTCATTCTACAGACATGCCGACCGGTATCCGGTGCAACGGTCCATGCCCCCTCGTTCAGCGCCGGCGGCGTCAACCAGTTGTCGAACGTCTGCTGCTGGCCCGGCTTGAACCAAAGGCTGAACTGCCCGCCCTCGGGCGAGAGCCACAGTCGTTCTTCGCCGCCGTAGTTATTGAACTTAGGATCGTTCTTACCGCTTTCGATGAACTCGCGATTCACGAACCCGAAGCTCGGCCCGTCGTCACCGCCACAGGTCGACGTCATCACCCGCCCCACCCACTCGGGACAGACGGCCACCCTAGCGCCGGTCTCGTCGGCCAGTTCGATAACGCGGGTGTGCTGTTCGAGAAACTGCTTGGTCTCGCGGTAGGATGACGACATGGCACGGCCTTTTCTTAGGAACCCGGAATCACTTCCCCCCGCACCAAATCCTCAAACGTCTGGCGGCGGCGGATTAGATGCGACTGGCCGTCTTGGATCAACACCTCGGCGGCCAGCGGTCGCGAGTTGTAGTTCGATCCCATCACGAAACCATAGGCCCCGGCACATTCGATTACCAGCAGGTCGCCGAGGCGGGCCTCGGGTAAGCGGCGCTTGGCGACGAAGCCACCTTCGGTCTGCGTGAAAATGTCGCCCGACTCGCACAACGGGCCACCGACAATCACGTCCTGCTCCGCGCGATCCGTGTTGCCGTCAGACGGTGCGATCGAGATCGGGTGATAGGCCCCATAGAGGATCGGCCGGGCAAGGTTGTTGAAACCCGCGTCGACCAGGTAAAAGATGTTGTCGGCCTGCCGTTTGACCGCGCGGATTTCGGCGATCAGATAGCCGCTCTCGGCGGCAATGTAACGGCCCGGCTCGATCTCCAGTCGCACCGGATGGCCGAACTCGGCCTCGAGCTTCTTCCGCGCCGCGTCGCAAAGCGTGTAATAGGCGTCCAGGTCGACGTACTCCTCGCCCGGTTGATAGACGATCGGCAGCCCGCCGCCGACGCTGACCGAGGTCACTTGCGGTCCGGCTTCCATGGCGGCCTGCTGCAGGGCCCCGCAAACCCCGCTGAGATGCTCCAAGTCGGTGCCGGAGCCGATGTGTACGTGCAGCCCGGTGACTTTCAGTTCGTACTTCGCCGCCCGGGCAAGGCAATCGGCGATCTGCTCGTGCCAGATACCGTGCTTCGACTGGGGCCCACCCGTGTTGGTCTTTTGGCTGTGGCCGTGGCCGAAGCCGGGGTTGATCCGCAACGTGATCTCCCGGCCCGGGGCGCGGGCGCCGAGTTGGTCGATCATCTCGGGCGAGCCGCAGTTGACCGGCACGTTTTCTTCCACGCACAAATCGAGTGCTGCGGCGTCGAAGATATCGGCCGTGTAGAAGATCGCCGGGGGATCGCCGCCGGGGACATATCCGGCAGCCAAGGCCCGAAGGATTTCGGTCTCGCTGACCGTATCGACCGCAGCCCCGTGTCGCCGGAGCAGATCGAGCACGGCCAGATTGGAACAGGCCTTCATGGCATAGCGGACCTGATCGAAGGCCGCCAAATCGGCCAGTCGCCGCAGCATGACCGCGGCGTCGTAAACGTAGGTGGGTGTTCCGAACTGCCGGGCAAGATCGCTGACGGGTATCCCGGCGATTTCGGTTCGCACGGTGGGGGTGTCGGGGGGTGTGAGCATGACTGGGGAAGTTTCTCGCTCGCTGAGTATATTTAGCCCGCCGTGAATACACGGCGGG
>JABMRB010000741.1 GCA_013202865.1 Candidatus Nealsoniibacteriota bacterium
CCTGCGATGGATCAACGTATCTACCGGCGATTGGGGCCAAACGGCATCGCTAAGGGGCGGTAGCAAGGTGAATATTTCCGCCCCCGGCAAATCCGGCTGGGTCGCGGCGATCGTCCGCCAATAACCGTTTGCCGCGGTTGATGGAGGCGCGCATTTTGGTCCTCTTACGGCACATGCTCAACACAGTGGTGATCATCCAAGATTCTCTTCGACATCCCAGAGCCACGCGTTCTGAAAGCGAGCAAGACTATGAGCATTCGAAAACATGCATTCCGCGTCTGTCTGGCCGCAATGTTGGTGCTGCCGACCGGCGGCGCCCTCGTAGCAGAGTCACCCTCCTCCGTTGTCCCCAACACGCCCGCGGTGATCTTCGACACGGATATGGGTTCCGACTGTGACGACGCCGGGGCGCTGGCCGTATTGCACGCGCTGGCCGACGCGGGCGAAGTCCGCATCCTGGGCGTCATCTTCAGCAGCGGGAAGAACAGGTACGGGGTCGGCACCTGCGACGCGATCAACACCTACTACGGGCGAGGAGATCTTCCGTTGGGGCAGTATAAGGGAACCGACGTTGGCGACCCGAAGGACTCCTACACCAAACGGATCGCCACAGACACCAAGGCCTTCAGACACGACATCGTGGACGAAGCCCCAGACCTCGTCTCAGTCTACCGGACGATTCTCCAGTCCCAACCGGACCATAGTGTGACGATCGTCACCGTTGGGCATCCGCACGGCCTCGTCCACCTGATGCGCGACCGGCGGGCGGCAGAATTGGTGCGAGCCAAGGTAGACCGATGGGTTGCCATGGGAATGGGCGGCTGGAACTTCCAACAGGTCGGCATGTCTGCCTATTCAGAGGAATTGCTGAAGAAGTGGCCCATGCCCTTCTATATTTCACCGAGCGGCGTGGACGTCAAGACGGGCCACAGGCGGCTCCCCAAGACCCCCGAGACGAATCCCGTTCGTGAGGCCTATCGGTTGTGGAACACCGCGCTGGTCGACGGGCGGTCGAGTTGGGACCAGGTCGCCGTGCTGTCTCTCCTCCGACCGAAGCTGTTCAAACTGGAACACCGCGGCCATGTCGAACGCACACCAGAAGGGCGGGTTGTCTGGAATCCGGACGTGGATAATCCAAACCACCACCTCGTAACCCCCAGGATTCCCGCCGAAGAAATGGCCCGGATCATTGAGGAGCTAATGGCTCGTCCTCCCAAGGCTCGTGTCGTGGCAGGGCAAGGCCGGGCTGAGTAATCTGGTGCGGAAATGACCGGGTGGCTGTCGGGAAGACTCTAACAGCCAGGAGGTCAACTGAAAGGTCGGTTGGGCCTGGATCGTGGCGCATGCGGCGTTCGGCTGGCCGAGCCGTGAAGGCCAGGATGAGGGTTGTCGTGCTCGTTCCTTGAGGGGCATTACATCCGTGTTGCACTGCCATTACAGGGCAATGACATAGCAACTATGTTACACGGATGTTACACGGCGCACATTGCATACGAAAAAAAGAACCCACGACCAATCGTCGTAAGTCCTTGGTATGAAAGAGGTACCGGAGGTGGGACTTGAACCCACACCGCCCGAAGGCGACTGGATTTTGAATCCAGCGCGTCTGCCATTCCGCCACTCCGGCAAGTCGTTGTGCTGCAACGAGTTGCGCCACCTGGTCACACTCTCCCGATGGGGGGGTTGCGATCAAATCGTGACCATTCTCCGTCGGCGTCACTAATTCTACCACGTGTTGTGGGATCGGGGAAGCGAAGTTCTTCGTGTATGATAGCAGTCTGGGCAGAAATGAGCCTGCCTGTTCCATCACTCCAACAATCACAGGTGAATTGCGAATGAGACTTCTGCCAATATCCATAGTGTCCGCTCTGATGGTTTTCTTCGGGTGTCTCGTTTGGACGTTGCCGGCCCGGGCCCAAGACGATCAGGGCGACCGGTTCCTCGATGGGATCGGGGAAACCGCGCTGATCGCCCGCTATGCGCTCGACGGCAACGGGAAAGACTCATCAAGAAACAACGACCACGCGACGCTGCATGGGACCGCAGCCACCTACGTCAAGGATCGTCAGTTTGGCTCGGTTCTTTCGTTGCCGGGAAAGGGCGGCGGTTACGTCGAGATTCCAGGGGACGTCCTGATCGATGTGGATACCGTCAGCGTAACGGGTTGGGTTTTTGTGAGGTCGACCGCGTCATCGCAGACGTTCTTCGATTTCGGACGGAATACCACCGCCAGTTTCTCTTGCACTGCGATCGGATCCGAGGCGAGTAAAGGCTATCGTGCCCGCATTACTTCCAAAGGTCGGCCCGGGGAGCAAGGCCCCTTGGCCCCAGGGATCAAGACCAACCGTTTGGTGCATCTGGCGGTGGTATTGGATGCGGCCAAACAGACGCTGAGCACCTATGCCGACGGTGTACGTGTAGGACGCGCCACGAGCGTCACTCTGAACCTCCAGCAGGTGCTCGACCAGGACAATGCCGACGCGAACCGTCTTTACATCGGCAAGTCGCAATACGACACCGACTCCGACCTCAACGCCAAGATTCACGATTTCCGAATTTACGCGATTGCCCTGACCGACCGGCAGGTGGCCACCATCCACCATAATGCCCTGTCCGACCGGGACGTCACCGCGTCGGGCCAGGAGTCGCCGGACAAAATCGCACTTCCCGAGGCCACAGGAAACGCCACCATGCCCGATGCCTTCCGGATCGCGAGTGTGCCCGACGTCGCCGTGGAGACCGTCGTGGGCCATCTGCCACGATTGCCGCACACAATTGCGGCCGTGTACCGCGACGGCGCACGAAGCCCGCAGGTTCGCGTGATCTGGCCTTCGCCCGACGACAACCGTCAAGTTCTTCAACCGGGTACGTACACGGTGACCGGCACGTTACCCGGCACCGACTTCCAACCCAAGGCCACTGTGACTGTCAACGCGGCGGAGGATCCAGAATCGGCGCCGCGCCGCACGTTGGAGCCGTTCCCGTTGGGCCAGGTCGTCTTGAACCCCGACGAAAAACAGCGGAACACCCCACTGATGAAGAACCGCGACAAGTTCGTCCGTGGTTTGGCCGAAACCGATCCCGACCGTTTCCTTTACATGTTCCGAGATGCGTTCGGCCAGAAACAGCCGGAAGGTGCCAAGCCGCTCGGTGGATGGGACAGCCAAACCACCAAACTGCGCGGTCACGCCAGCGGGCATTACTTGTCGGCCATCGCACAAGCTTATGCCGGCACCACGTACGACGAACCGTTGCGGGCCAACTTCCTGCGAAAGATGGATTACCTGATCGAAACCTTGTACGACCTGTCCCAGAAATCGGGCAAGCCCTTGCAGGAAGACGGCAAGTTCAACGACGACCCGAGGGGCGTTCCGCCCGGGCCGGACAAGACGGGCTATGATTCCGACCTGAGCGCGGACGGCATTCGCGGCGACTACTGGAATTGGGGTAAAGGGTTCATCAGCGCTTACCCGCCCGACCAATTCATCATGCTCGAACAGGGTGCCACGTACGGCGGCAAGGAAAACCAAATCTGGGCTCCTTACTATACGCTCCACAAGATCCTTGCCGGTTTGCTCGATTGCTACGAGGTCGGCGGTAACGAAAAGGCCCTGGAAATCGCCCGGGGGATGGGCCTTTGGGTTCATGCACGGCTGGCAGTCGTCCCGGCGGAGACACGCATCAGTATGTGGAATCGTTACATTGCCGGTGAGTATGGCGGTATGAATGAGGTGATGGCCCGGCTGTTCAGGATCACGGAAGATCGGCGGTTTCTGGAATGCGCCATACTGTTCGACAACATCGACTTCTTCTTCGGCAACATCGAGTACGCCCACGGCCTTGCCTGCAACGTCGACACCTTGCGCGGCAAACACGCCAATCAGCATATCCCGCAGATCACAGGTGCTCTGGAAACGTACAAGGGCACACACGATGCCCGCTACTATCGCGTGGCGGAGAACTTCTGGGACATTTGCACGCACGGCTACATGTATAGCATCGGCGGTGTGGCAGGCGCCCGAACGCCCAACAATTCCGAGTGTTTCACGGCCGAACCGAACACGCTCTTCGCCAACGGCTTCGCCCCCGGCGGACAGAACGAGACATGCGCCACCTACAACCTGCTGAAGCTAAGCCGGCAGCTCTTCATGTTCGACCCGGACGGCAAGTACATGGACTACTACGAACAGGCTCTCTACAACCACATCGTAGCCTCCGTCGCCGAAGACAATCCCGGCAACACCTACCACGTCCCGCTCAACCCCGGTTCTCGGAAAGGGTTCGGCAACGCCAACATGAGTGGGTTCACCTGCTGCAACGGCACCGCGTTGGAAAGCAGCACGAAACTGCAAGACTCGATCTACTTCAAGAGCGTCGACAACAAAGCGTTGTATGTCAATTTGTATGTCCCCTCGACCGTGACCTGGCCGCAGCGCAACGTAGTCGTGGAGCAACAGACCGATTTCCCATATTCCGATACGACCCGGCTCACCATCGCCGGCGAAGGCACGTTCGACGTCAAGGTGCGAGTGCCGCGGTGGGCCACCCGGGGATTCTTCGTGAAGATCAACGGCGTCGAGCAGACGGTCGACTCCGCGCCGGGCACCTATCTAAGCCTCCGCCGGGCCTGGAAGGACGGCGACACGATCGAACTGCGGATGCCGTTGGATTTCCGTCTGAGTCCGATCATGGATCAACCCAACATCGCCGCCATTTTCTACGGCCCGGTGCTGTTGGCCGCGGAAGAATCGGCCCCTCGAGAGCAATGGCGCCCCGTGACCCTCAATGCCGCGGACCTCGGGAAGTCGATCACCGGCGATCCTGGTACGCTGCGATTCAGCATCGGCGATGTTCGCCTCAAGCCGTTCTTTGAGATGTACGATCGTCACTCAGTGTATCTCGACGTGACTTTCCAGTAGCAAATGAATACACCAGCACCCGATCGCCAAGAGAGATGGACCGCGACCATGAGAAGTGTCTTGACGTTCATTCTTCTTGCCGTCACCGCGAGCGTGTTTGGCCAGTCGTCACGCGACATGGCGGCAAGCTCAGGCATCCAGGGCGGGCTCGTCGTGTATATGGGATCCGGTGGCGGCGCGTTCGCGACCGATCTTGTTGCCAAGGACCGCTTCGTTGTTCACGGACTCTGCACCAATCCAAACGATACGGCCCGAGCCCGTGAGTATATCAAGCAACAGGAGCTGTACGGTAAGGCGTCGGTCCAGCATTGGAATAAGAACTACCTCCCCTATACGGATAATCTCGTCAATCTCCTTGTCGCCGAGGACCTCGGCGATGTTCCCATGGAAGAGGTAATGCGCGTGCTGGTGCCGCGCGGAGTGGCTTGCGTCAAGTCGGGTGAGACCTGGAAGAAGACGATTAAGCCGTGGCCCCAAGAGATTGACCAGTGGACCCACTACCTGCACGGGCCGGACAACAA
The DNA here is from genome assembly GCA_013202865.1 of Candidatus Nealsoniibacteriota bacterium. Lineage (GTDB taxonomy): Bacteria > Planctomycetota > Planctomycetia > Pirellulales > Thermoguttaceae > JABMRB01. The sequence goes on from JABMRB010000741.1 coordinate 5,441, forward strand.
CGCCGTTGCCCGGGACACAAGGGTCGGGCTGCCCAAGCACGTGCAGTGGATTGGCAATCCGAAATACGCCCGTAGTCACGAACAGTTGGCAAGCGTCAGTGCGATGGTCTCGGCGCGAGGGCGGGTCTTTTGCATCATCGACGAGGGACTGACTGCCGATATCCGCATGCCGCCGAGATGGAGCCTCGTGGCCCGGGACGCCTTCAACGGCGTGATCCTGTGGAAACGGAGGATCGACCGTTGGGCCGACCACTTGCACGGCTTTCGCTCCGGCCCACCCGACTTGCCGTTTCGCCTCGTGGCGGTCGGCGACCGCGTCTACGTGACCCTGGGGATCGACCAAAGCGTGTCGGCCCTGGACGCGGCAACCGGAAAACTCGTGATGACGTACCAGGGTTCGGCCGGCACGCGACAGATTATCCATACGGGCGACCGCTTGATCATGCTGGCCGGCAGCAGTCAAGTGGCAATCCAGATGCGCCGCGGCGAGAACCAAACCGCACGCCGGGTTGTCATGGCAGCGAATCCCGAAACCGCCGAGATGCTCTGGCGCAAAGAAATCAGCATCGAGACACTGCTTCCGCTGGTCGTATCGGACGACGCTCTGCTCTACCAGACAAGTGAGCACCTTGTTTGCCTCAGCGCGAAATCGGGCGAGCAACGATGGAAGACAGCCCATCCCGCGAGCCTTGCCGCTCCCGGCAACCGCCAGTGGCTTTGGGCGTCCCCCACGTTGACGGCCCACGACCGCATCGTGTACGTGGCCGACTTCCGAACGCTGTCGGCGTTTTCCATTGACGACGGCAAGCCCCTCTGGGAGTGTTCCAGCGCCCCGGGATTCACTTCACCACCCGACGTCTTCGTGATCGACGATCTGCTCTGGCGTGGCTACACTCGCAATCGAGGCAGTGCGGATTTCGGAGAAGGCCTCAACGCGAGCACCGGCAGGGTCGAAAAGACCATCGCTACGGAAAAGGCGTGGGAATATGCCACACTGGCCCATCATCGTTGCTATCGGCCAAAAGCAACAAGCCGGTTCATCCTCTCCAGCCGGTCGGGAGTTGAGTTCATCGACGTCGAGTCGGGCAAGATCAAAGCGAACCACTGGGTACGCGGCACCTGCCAGTACGGCGTCATGCCTGCGAATGGACTGCTGTACGCTCCGCCCCATTCGTGCGCCTGCAATATCAAGACGATGGTCCGCGGCACCTGGGCATTCGCGTCATCACGCCACGAACCATCCGGCTCCGCAGCGACAGACGCGCGCCTTGAAAAAGGCCCCGCCTATGGAAACATCTCACTCCCTGCAACCGGCGACGGCAGCGCGGACGACTGGCCGACGTTCCGACACGACAACGGACGAAGCGGTCGAACCGCGACCAACGTGCCAAGCAATCTGAGCCGGGCGTGGCAGACAACCATCGGCGGTCGCCTCTCGAGCCCCGTTGTCAGCCGGGGAAAGCTCTTCGTCGCCGAGATCGATGCCCACACGGTACACGCTCTGGACATGACCGACGGCGACCCGTTCTGGTCGTTTACGGCCGGCGGACGCATCGATTCCCCGCCCACGATTCACGATCGTCTGGTCCTGTTCGGCGCGACCGACGGTTGGGTCTACTGCCTCCGCGAGGCGGACGGAGCGCTCGTCTGGCGTTTTCGCGCCGCGCCCGAGGATCGCTTGATCGTTGCCCGAGGGCAACTCGAATCGGCTTGGCCCATTCACGGGAGTGTCCTGGTACACCACGGTACGCTCATCGTGGCGGCAGGACGCTCGTCGTACGTGGACGGCGGGATCTACCTGAACCGGCTCGAACCGGAGACGGGCAAATCGCTCTCGGAAACCGTAATCCATAGCCTGGATCCGAAAACCGGGGACCAACCGGCCGGCGGTGTCGATCTCCGCGGCGTTTTGAACGACGTCCTGGCCGTCTCCGGAGATTCCGTGTACATGCGGCATTTGAAGATCGATTTCGACTCGGGTGATGATCTCCAGACCGGGCCGCCCCATTTGTTCGCGCCCATGGGCTGGCTGGACGACACCTGGTGGCATCGCTCCTATTGGCTCTTCGCATCGGATCCGGTATGCATGCCTCCGACGAATGAATCCGGCTGGGCAATCTGGGCTCGCATGGGAAACATGGTTCCCTCCGGCCGAATCCTCTCGCTGGGTGAAGAGGTCGTGTATGGATACGGCCGGGACAGATATCCCGGTGGTATGGCGGGTCAGGTTCGCGGGGGCGAGCGGTATCACTTGTTCGCCGCCGAAAAGGAAGCCTTCGAGCCGCTGCCAAGCTATCGAGACAATCAGCACCTTCGCCACGCCAGATCGGGCCAGGCCCTGGGGCTGAAAACCACCGAACGGGACAAGCGGTACGGCGAGCCCAGTTTGCATCATAACGTTTGGAGCCGGCAGGTACCCATTTTTGCCCGCGCACTCGTCTTGGCCGATGGGACCCTACTGCTGGCAGGCCCACCCGAGCAGGCAGAAGTTAGAACCGCCGAACTCAAACTCCAGAATCCCGAAAAGGCAGAGGCCGCCTTCCAGGGGCA
>JABMRB010000742.1 GCA_013202865.1 Candidatus Nealsoniibacteriota bacterium
AGCGCGGCCAGCGTGTCGGCCGTCTCGCCGCTCTGTGTAATCGCGAATAACAGTGTGTTGCTTTGTAGCGGCGGGTTGCGATAGCGGAGTTCGCTGGCGTACTCCACTTCGACGGGCAGCCGGGCAAGCGTTTCGATCTGGTATTCGCCGACCAGTGCCGCGTGCCAACTGGTGCCGCAGGCGGTCAAGATCAGCCGCTCGACGGACCGGAGTTGCTGGGGCGTGAGCGTCAGCCCGCCGAACTTGGCCGTGGCCGCGTCCGGGTCGAGCCGCCCTCGCATCGCGTTGCGGATCGCCTCGGGCTGCTCGAAAATCTCCTTGAGCATGTAGTGCGAGTATCCGTCGAGGCTAACGTCATTCGACGCAACCTCCAGCACGTGGATGCTATGGTCGACGTGCCCGTCGTCGCGGTGGATCACCCGAAGCGAATCGGCCGTGATGACCGCCAGTTCGTTGTCTGCGAGGTAGACGATTTTGTCGGTATGGCCAACCAGTGGCGAGGCGTCGCTAGCCAGGAAGTTCTCGCCGACACCGACGCCGACGATCAACGGGCTTCCACAGCGAGCGGCGATCAACACATCGGGCCAATCGCGGAAGATAACACCGAGCCCGTAGGTGCCTTGCAGGAGACTCAACGCGGAGTAGACGGCCTGGACCAGCGGCTGGTAGTCGGCGGCGGCCATGTCGTCGACCTGCGGCTGTTCGTCGAGGCAACTGTCGATCAGATGCGAGATCACTTCGGTGTCGGTCGCCGACTGGAAGGTGTAGCCCTCGCTTTTCAGCCGCTGCTTGATCGCCTGAAAGTTCTCGATTACCCCGTTGTGGACCACAGCCAGCCGGCCGTTGCCACCGAAATGGGGGTGGGCGTTGACGCGAGTCGCCGCCCCGTGGGTAGCCCAGCGGGTGTGGCCGATGCCGATCCGACCGGGTGCGGGTGTCTTGGCCAATTGCTCCTGCAGCCGTTCGATCCGCCCGGCCGTCTTGACGACCGCCAGACCCTCGTCCGGGGTAATCGTGGCTACCCCGGCACTGTCGTAACCGCGATACTCCAGCCGACGGAGCCCCTCGATAAGGTAGTCCACCGCGTCGCGGGGCCCAATATATCCAACGATTCCACACATATCCATGCTCCAAGTGTCCGCCGCAGGCCGTGTCCCGCAGTGGGCCTCGACCGCTATCTCGCAAGTCTAGCATAACCGTTGTCTTGGACCGATTGCAGGATTCGGTGTCCGGTCGACACACCCCCTCTGTAGTGGGGCCCCAACAGGGAACTCGAAGGAGATTTGCAAAGATGACTGATCGCAGTTATGATGGAAGTTTCGGTTCTCTGCGTGATGATGCGGCAGAGACGAGGCAACCAACCGCAACAGCCCTTTTACACCGATCCCTACGATGAAACACAGTCTTGTTACCGGCGGAGCGGGATTCATTGGGAGCCACTTGACCGAAGTGCTGCTGGCACGCGGCGACCGGGTCTCGGTCGTCGACGACGAATCGACCGGCTCGATCGACAACCTCGCGGCCGTGATCGACCATCCCAACCTCAACTACACCAAGGATTCCGTGGCCGACGAACAGATTGTCCGCCAGATGCTGACCAACGTCGATGAGGTCTACCACATGGCGGCGGCGGTCGGGGTCCAACTGATCGCGCAGAGCCCGATCCACACCATCGAAACCAACATCTATCCCACCGAACTGATCCTCCGCTATCTCGACGAGGAGCGGGCGAAAGGCCGGACGGTGAAGCTCTTCCTGGCTAGCACGAGCGAGGTCTTCGGCAAGAACCCCAAAGAGCGGTGGGACGAGGACGACAGCCTGGTCTACGGACCCACCACCCGGGGGCGCTGGGCCTATGGCACGTCCAAGGCCATCGACGAGTTTCTCGCCCTGGCCTATTGGCGGGAGCGGAAGTTGCCGGTGGTGGTCGGGCGGATGTACAACGTCATCGGGCCCCGCCAAAAAGGCGCTTATGGAATGGTCGTGCCACGGTTCGTCGATGCGGCCCTTGCCGGCGAACCGCTGGTGGTCCACGACGATGGGCAGCAGGTCCGTTGTTTCGCACACGTTTCCGACGTCGTTCGGGCAATCGTCGCACTGATGCAGCCCGACGTAGCCATCGGCCAGGTGTTCAACATCGGCAGCGACTATGCCGTGAGCATTCTCGATCTGGCCAAACGGGTAACCGCGGCGGTCGATCCGACGCTCCCCATCGAGTTCATCAGCTACGCGGAGGCCTATTCGGAAGACTTCGAGGACTGTCGCCACCGCCTACCCGACCTGACGCGAATCCGCAAGACGATCGACTTTCAGATCAACTACGAGTTGGACGACATCATTCGCGAGGTGATCGACTGGAAGCGGCAGCAAAAGAAGACAGAGGCCGAGAAGAACGCAAGCTAGACCGCGTGTCGACGATGATCAGCACCGACGCTACAAAATGCCCGACGCTACAAGACGCCCAGTGAAAGCCCTTCGCGTTAGCAAGAGAATCCTCATCGAGGCCCGGCGTTACTAGGAAGTATTTCGGGGAGATTCGTGATGCAGGAAGTCGATTATCTGATTCTCGGGGCTGGGCTGGCCGGGTTGGCCGCTGCCGACGGCTTGCGCGAACGGGCGCCTGCGGATAATGTCGTCGTACTCGAACGCGACGAAGTTCCCGGCGGGCTGGTCCGCGCCGATTACTTCGACGGATACTGGTTCGACCGCGTCCTGCATCTGCTCTATTTCGCCGATCCGAAAACCGAGACCCGGATTCGCCGCCTGCTCGGCGACGAGCTGGCCCCATGCCCACCGACGGCCTGGGTAGAAACGGGGGACGGCGTGGTTCGCTACCCGTTCCAGATGCATCTGCGGGGACTCAAGCAGTCGACGATCGTTCGCTGCCTGGCCGATCTGGCCGAGGTGACCTACGTACCCGAAAGCGATCGCCCGGCCCATTTCCAGGAGATGCTGCTGCGAACCTTCGGACGCGGGATGTGCGATACGTTCATGTTCCCCTACAACCGCAAAATGTGGAAGCGACCGCTGGATGGCTTGGCACCGTCGGGATTCACCTGGAACATCACCCCGCCGGACCTCAAGAAGGTGCTACACGGGGCTCTGACGACCGACACCGGGTTCCAGGCGTACAATGCCACCGGGTGGTATCCACGGCCGCCGAAAGATGCACCGGTCCGCGGCATGCAGGTGCTCTCCAAGGCGTTGGCTGCTCAAGCGGCCGACCTGCGGCTGGAACATTCGGTCGAGTCGATCGACGTCGAGCGCCGCGTGGTCGTCGCTCGCTGCCGGGACCGGGAGCAGGAGTTCCGCTTCCGCGACGGATGCCTCTGTTCGATCCCGCTGCCCCGAGCGATCGCTCTGTGCCGGCAGGCACCCGAGCAACTCCGCCGGGCGTGCCGCCGGCTAAGCTGCAACCGGGTGCTCAGCGTGATGCTCTCGGTCCGCGGTCCGCGCCCCGAAGGGCGGGGACACTGGCGATATTACGCCGACGAATCGATCGATTTCACGCGGCTGATCTACATGCACGAGTTCGACCCCGACACGGCACCGCCGGAGGGCTGGGGCCTGATGGCCGAACTGCTGGAAACGTCTCGCTCGCCGATGCGACCGGAAGCGGAAGTGATCGCTCGGGTCAAGGCCGACGTAGCGCGCGTGGGGGCCCTGCCGGGCGATTGCCAAATCATCGACGCACACGTTCGCACGATCGATCCGGCCTACGTGGCGTTCACGCTCGACAGCCAGCCGATCATTGAGGAGGCGTCCGGATTCCTGAGAGACCACGGCATTGAGCCGCTGGGCCGCTACGGACGGTGGGAGTATTCGTCGATGGGTCAGGTGATGCGAGACGCCTACACGTGGGCCGACCAACAATCGGCCGCCTCGCCCCCGCGAACCAGGCCGACCACCGTTGAGGAATGAAGATGCTGGGCTCGGAGATGTATCTGTTGCTGGGGGCTGCGGCAGTTTTGGGTACGGCCGCGACGTGGCTAAACCGGGCGGCGGCCGTCCGGTTCGGGTTCGTCAACGCACCCAATCCGATCATCCCGCAGCATACCAGGCCGGTAGCCCATCTCGGCGGCATCGGTGTGGCCTTCACTGCCGCAGTCGGTTTGGCCGTGGCGGTCCTGTTGCACCGGCAGGGAATCGCGTTTAAGGATCTCGATCCGCTACGCGTCGGCGTGTTTCTGCTGCCGGGGTTGGGATTCCTCGTGCTGGGTACCGTCGACGACTTGAAGGTCTATTCGCCGCAGAAGAAGTTTCTCGTCCAGTTGATCCTCGCTGCCGGGGCCGTGGGCTTGGGCCACTGGGCCCTGGGGCTGCGATACCCGTTTACCGGCGTGTTGCCGCTCGACCTCGCCCTCTCCGTCTTCTGGATCGTGGCCGTGGTCAATGCGTTGAACCTGACCGACGTCTGTGACGGCCTGGTCGGCGGGCTGTCGGTGGTGATGCTGGTGGGCTGGGCCCATTTTGATCCGACGTCCGCCCCGATCGCCATGGCGGTGGCCGGGGGGTGCCTCGGATTCCTGGTGTTCAACTCCCCGCCGGCTTCGATCTTTCTGGGTGACGCCGGCAGCCACTTCCTCGGCTACTCGGCGGCGATGTTGACGCTGCCGGGCTTGCCCGCCGAAGGCAACCTGACTTGGGTCCGGCCGATCCAGATGGCGTTGTTCGTCGGCGTGCCGATCTTCGAGGTCGTGCTGCTGGTGATCGTCCGCCGTCGCAAGGGACTTGCCCCGTGGCGAGGCAGCCCGGACCATTTCTCGCTACGACTTCAGGCCGCCGGGCTGTCGAAATGGCAAACCGACGGCGTGGCGTACTCCGCGGCGGTGTTCTTCTGTACGGCCGCTTTCTTGCTGGGTTTCCTTGCCTGGCCGGGTCGAATTGCCGTACTGGCCGCGGCGGCACTTTTCGTCGGCGTCTGTTGGAAGCTCATCCAACGATGGGAGGTGGCGCCAAAATGAATACCACCACCGACCCGCAAGACCGGCCCCGGCTGCTCTGGATCCATCAGAATTTCGTCAGTGCCCGTCAGCCGGGCAACAGCCGCCCAATCCACATCATTGCCGCCCTGTTGGAGCAAGGATGGGCCGTCGACGTCATCACCACGCAGACCGGTTATCTCCATAACGAGCCGGCGCAGCAGAAGACGTGCGTGATCCATAGCGAGAGCGGCCTGACCATCCACCGGCTGCCGCAAGGGGGCGGGTTAGACCGGCGAAGCTTGTCCTACCTGACCTTCTTCCTCAAAGCGTTACGCTACTCGATGAGGCTTGGGCGCGTCGATCTGGTCTACGCCTCGTCGCCGCCGCTGCCCCAGATTCTGCTCTCAATGATCATCTCGGTCTGGAAACGGGCACCCATGGTCTTCGAGGTGCGAGACCTCTGGCCGGCCGGGTTGGTGGCGCTCGGGATGCTGAAGTCGCGGCCGATGATCGCCGGGCTCCAATGGCTGGAGGCCTTTGCCTATCGCTTTGCCGATTACTGCGTAGCCGTCACGCCGATGTTCGCGCCGTACCTGGAGCACCTCGGCGTGCCGGCCGATGAAGTGAGCTTCGTGCCCACCGGAGGCGACCCCCGTTTTCTCGAGATCGACCCGGCGGAATCGGCCGCGTGGCGGCAAGCCCAGGGGCTGCAAGACAAGTTCGTGATCCTCTACGCCGGGTCCTTCAATGAACAGTACGGCATCGAACTTGCGCTGAGCGCCGCCCGTCAACTCAGTTCGCGAGCCCCCGAGATATGCTGGGTGTTCGCAGGCGACGGCCGCCAGCGCCCGCAGATAGAAGACGCGGCCAAAGAGCTTGAGTGTGTGCAGTACCTGGGCAGCCTCTCGAAAGACGAGTTGATGCCGACGATCGCGGGAGCCGACCTCGGGTTGGACGCGCTGGGCACTTCGCCCATGCTCTACCTGGCGATGCCCGGCAAGTTGTTCGACTACATGGCCGCCGGGATCCCGGTCATTTCGACCAACGACGGGTTGCCCGGGGCGATGGTAGACGCGGCCGGCGCGGGGTTCGCTCTGAAAGAGCCGGCGGTCGAACAACTCGTTGACGCCGTGGTCGAGATGGCCGATCTGCCACCGGAGACGCGCCAGGCGATGGGCCGTAGCGGACAAGACTGGATTCTGCAGAAGATGAACAGCCTGGACTTGGCGGACGAGATCGCCAAGGTCGCCGCGCGGGTGTGGGAGAAGAACAAGAACAGACGCAGGCTGTGGAGGTTCCTCCGCGCGGCGGTGCTGGCATGGGGCGCCGTCTTTCGGCAACGTTCCCCGAAGATTCTCCGCCAGATGGCCCAGCGCGATCCTGGCGAGGCGGCCCGAGAGAGCCTGCAAGACTGGCTCGGCCAACAAGAAGGCGTCCGAAAAAGGCACGCGATGAGCGTTCCTGCTATGGCCGCACTGCTTTCCGGCCGGGCCGACGGCGTGGAAAATGAAGAATGAAGAATGATGAATACGAAGAAAAAGAGTTTCTTCATTCATCATTCTTCATTCTACATTTCTTCCTCGCTATACCAACGCCCAACAACCCGGCGGCCAGCAGCATCGCCAGCGTGCCCGGTTCGGGAACGACCCTCCCCACCGACCACTCGGTAGCGGCCGAACTGCCGGGCGTGGTTTGCAGAGTCGTCTGCTCGCCCCAATCCACGTCGCCGTACAGGTCGCCGCCGCTTTGGGCGACCGTATAACCCTGGTTGCTGAAATTCGCTCGCAACGAGGCCCAGTCGCTCAGCCAGACCTTGTCGTCGGTCCAGGGATCGAAGTTGCCGTCGATCCAGGTCATGTCCGTGCCGGTGTTGCCGAAGTTGGCACGCAACGAGGCCCAGTCGCTCAGCCAGACTTTGCCGTCGCCGTCGGCGTCGCCGCCGAGGGCAACAAACAGCTCGACGTCCACGCCCGGGGTAGCCTCCGGTTCGTCGTCGGTCACGTAGTAGACGTCTCGAAGGAAGGCGCCCTGGCCGATGTGCGAGGCTGCCGTTGCTGCCGGCGCCGGTGCGATCTGGTCGAACGTCAGGCCCGTGCCCGACGTCGTGTTCCCGATGGTTCCGTCCGGGCTGTTAACGACCCGCCGGATGACGCCCGAGGCCCAGTCATTAGCGTCGGTCCGGCCGACGCCGCGCGGCGCAAGTGTTCCGCCAAGTTGTAACGTGCCGTCGAGCGAGACTTCGATCACGTCGGCGCGGGCGTCTGAGGGGGCCAAACTCAATTCGGCCTCGTACGTCGCCGAAGGAGTCAACTGCATCTCGCCGTTGCCGACGGTCAATGTGCCGATGTCATTGTTGCCCGGCGCGGCCATCTGCAACACGTCGATCAACCCGGCGTGGACCGTACCGCCCCCGGCCAGCGTTCCATGCACGGAGACCGTCGCGGCGGTCAGCAAGCCGTCGACGGTCAACCGACTGGCGGGTCCGACTTCGACGATGTTGTCTACGGTCAACGTGCCGGCGCCGGTCACGTGCAGCAAGCCGTGATTGAGGACCACCTCGTCCGACTGGCCGCCCGTGTCGAGCGTGACCGTGTCGCCGTTGCCGATCGTCGCCACCGAGAGTAGCCCGGGAATCTGGTCGGGTTCCCAGTTCGCAGCGGTTGCCCAGCGGGAGTCTCCTGCGCCGCCCTGATTGCCCCAGGTCCAAGCGTTGGGAGGCGTGGGGAGCAGGGTGGGTCGCTCGCCGATCATGGCGGCCTGAATGTCGGCAACGTACGGCTTGATGAAACTGTCGCCCGAGTAATCGCGAGGCTCGCCCTCGTCGTCGATGAACCAATGGATCCCGGTCAGTGCCGGCTGCCCGTTGTAGATATTGAAGCTCGGCCCCCCGGAGTCGCCCGTCTGGAGATACGACTCGTCGTCGCCCAGGCCGGGGTCGTCAAACTCGTACCGGTAATACTTGCCACCCGTAGGCGGATCGGTGCCGTATTCGTTCGGGTTGATCTCGTTGCGCCCCAGCCGGACAGTGGTAGCGGTACCCAGGCTGCGTGCCACGGTCAAACCGAACGTGAGGATCTCGAGGTCGTTGTAGTTCCAGTTGCCGCCGAGTTCGAGCAGCGGATACTTGGCTACGCTGCTGCTTACCGGCGACGAGAGTTTGCCCAGCCAGACGTCGGAGACACCGATTTGAACGCCGGACTCGATGGTGCGCAGCTCGGCCGCACCGTCGGGGTCGTTGGTGTAGTGGAACTTGACGGTCGCCCCATCTGCCGGATGCCAGTGACTTGCACTGAGGAAGTAGCTTGGCGAGATCATCGTCACCCAGCGAGCAGAATTGCCCGTCAAGTCGACGCGGCCCGCGCCCGAGAAGTCGTACGGATCACCGATGAAGGCCTTGTCGTCACCGACGTAGAAGCGGTCGTGCTTCGCGGGCTGCGGATCGTGCAGGATAATCGTGGCCCGGGCCGCCGAAGTGGCAGTCAACAAACCCAGCGCAACACACCACGTCACGATGCTGCTGCGTCGGGCCATTCTGCCGTTCCTGTAATTCTGTCCGATTCGATCTGATTACGCACACCTCCCCCGGCTGCCTTTATTATATTATACTCGACACCATACCATATTGCACGGGGTTTGTGCCATGGCGATCGCCGCGGGACCCGGCTTTCGGGGTATGCCGGGGTCGCTTCATTCGGGCAATCAGGCCGTTTTCCGCCGTCGGCGACCAAGCACCACAAGCCCCACCAGTGCTGAGCCCAGCAGCATGGCCAACGTGCCCGGCTCGGGAATGGCCGCGGCGGAGGCAACGGGCACCGACTCGCCGAAGGCGGCCTCCAGGATCATGTAGTCGCCGAAATCGACGTCGCCGTCGAGATCGAAATCGCCGTCGGTGAACTGTCCCGCGCCACCGAAAGCGGCCTCCAGGATCATGTAATCGCCGAAGTCGACGTCACCGTCCAGGTCGGCGTCGCCGGCGAGCAACGAGTGCAGCGAGACGGTGATTTGATTGTCCTCTTCGTATTCGACGTCGGCGATGTACGCCTCGGGGATGCTGTACGGATCGCTGCCGCCGCCAACATTCCCGAATGCACCGTCGAGCGATCCATAGGTCACCACGACGTAGTCGCCGCCGAACTCGGAGCCCGGGCCGTCCGGTTGCCAACGCAGCAACAGCGCGTTGCCGACGGCGCTGAGGTCCAAGGCGCCGGTCACTTCGAGAAGGCTCGTGGTGGCGCCGACGTCGACCTGAAGTGTGCCATCGGATTGAATACCGACGTCTTCAGCGACGGCCAACTCGCCGCCGGATGCAACGTGCAACGTGCCGGATTCCAAAGCGACGGACTTGGCTGCTTGCCCGGGTGAATCGACTCGCACGGTGTCGCCGTTGGCGATGGTCGTCTCGGCGTTCTCGTCGGGCGTTTGCGCCGGGGCCCAGTTGGCGGGCGTTGCCCAGTTGGAATTACCGGCGCCGCCCTGGTTGTTCCAGGTCAGGTAGCTGGTGGGGTCGGAGGAGGGGAGGATAATGAAGTCGGCGTAACTTTCCGCGGCCAACTGGCCGAAGAGCGTATCGGAGCCGCCGTAGAGGTGATCGAGGCCGGCGTGTGTGAGAATCTGTTCTTCGGTGAACAACGGCGTGCTCTCGCCATAGCCCAGGTTGAAGGCCTCGACGAACAGATTAGCCATCACACCCTGAACGGTCGTGTGGGGGTGGATGCCGTCGTCGACGAAGCCCGCCTGCGGATTGGTGTTGGTGGGCGTGTCGATCTGATGGACGAAGATATCGACGCCGCCGAGTTGCAACGCCACGGTCGGATCCATGGCGCGGGGATCGGTATTCTCGCCGAACACGGCCTTGCTGAAACTGAACAGGTCGACCAGCGGAACGTGATGTGTATCGGCCAACTCGGCAATCTGCCGGTTGACCTCTTTGATGACCGTCGTCACAAGTTCTCGTTGCTCTCCGTTGTCATAGCCGGCGTAACCCCAGGTGAACGGTGCCATGCCATAGTCCGGAATGTTTGCCAGGACGAACCGCCCGTCGTTCGGGTTGTTGTCTATCGCCATTTGGGCCGCCCAGTCGGCTACGGCCATGTTGTCGCTGATCATCTGTTGGGTGAAAGGATCATCAAGGCTAGACCAGCTATTGTAAAAGGCCTCGTAGCTCGACCAAGAGCCCATCGGATACGGAAAGAAATCGTTGGCCCCAATCGCAGCAACCACGTGCGTGATGCCTTTGGCTGTGGTCGTCGCTGTCAGGCCTGCCACCTGGCCTCCGCGTTGCAGGTCGGCGGTCACCGCCCCGGCGCGAGCCCAGTTATGCTCATAGCCCGTGCGGCGGGAATCACCCCAAGTGCCACCCGGCTGACCGGCGGCCGTCGGCCCCAGGTCGGCAACACCGGCTGCGGCAAGCTGCTGGACCCAATTCTGGGCATAGTCGTAGGTTTCCTCGGCGTACTCGTCACTAAGGCTATCGCCGACCACACCCAGTATGATGGCTGCGAAAGCGTTCGAGGTCGAACAAAGAATCAACAGTGCAATAGCGGCGGTGCAGGTCTTGGTCATCCGGTCTTCTCCAAAGGCATTAGGGTCTTATGTTGTAACTTCTGCGCGCCGTGCGCGCGTTTGCTGCATGGGCCCCTGGCCCGTGTTCCCGCCTTCCACGGGCCGGGGCCCCATGCTACTTTGGTTGCGGCCAAAAGCCGCACTATGACTCATTGTAGGTACATACCGAGGTGGACGCGCCAAAAGGGGCCGTCTCGTCCGAGTTAAGCAGGCGCAACGTTCACGCCAGCAAAACAGTGGCCAGGTAAGTGGCATCCAGAGATACGCGTCGGGTAGACAGACGCAAGGATGGATGCTCGTGCTGCCTCGGGGGGGGAAGGAGGGCTGGGTGGGACGGCAAGCGGAAAGTAATACTACAACGCTATAGTGTAACAAGCCGCAGTCGCGCGGTCAACCATCTGATGTCGACGCCGGTGGTCGTCTCGGTCAGGCAAGAGATTCCGATTGATCCGGTGCCGAGCCGAATTGCCAACCGGGAGGCTTCTGCGTACGATATAGGAGATGAGGGGCCCTGTGCATTGAGGAGACCGTCATGCGATCGATTGTGCTGCCGTTTGTCGGCCTGTTTCTGCTGGG
>JABMRB010000743.1 GCA_013202865.1 Candidatus Nealsoniibacteriota bacterium
CGGGCGATGGCGGCCCGTTGCATCTCGCCGCCGGAAAGCTCCCGGGGCTTGTGCTTCAGCCGGTGGCCCAGGCCGACCATGTCCAGCAGTTCGGCCGCCTCGGTCCGCAGCCGCCGCCGATGACGCCAATAGCTCAACGTGCTGTGCGTAATCATCAGCGGGGCCAGCACGTTTTCCAGCGTCGTCAGCTCGGGCAGCAAGTGGTAGAACTGGAAAATCATGCCGAAACTCTGGTTCCGCAGCCGGTCGCGACCACGGCCGGGAAGCGTGTCGATCCGTTGCCCGTCGAAGTAGATCTCGCCCGAGTCCGGCACGTCCAGCGTGCCCAGCAAGTGCAGCAGCGTGCTCTTGCCCGATCCGCTTTGCCCGACGATTGCGAGAAACTCCCCCTTGCGGACGTCGATACCCACCCCCTTCAGGACGGGTATGGCGATCGGCCCCTTACGGTAGCTCTTCACAAGGTTGACCGCCGTCAGTTGGAAATCGCTCGCCGACGCACGCCCGGTTTGCGTCTGCTCGGCAGCGAGCGGCGCGGGCTGAGACTGCGATCCGCGTGGCCGGAAGTGTGGACCGGCTGCCGTGGCAGGCTCGTGCCGCGGCGGTGCGACGGCGGCGGTATGCGCCGGTGTCGACTGGGGTCCGAGAGCATCGCTGGTCGAATCACTCATAACGCAACGCCTCCACGGGGTGCAACATGGCCGCACGCAGGGCCGGCAACACGCTGGCCAACACGGCGATCGTCATCGCCCCGGCCACGATCCAGCCGACTGTTGCCGAGTGGACGATGGTGGGGATCTTATCGAAGTAATAGACCGAGGGCGGGAACACGGGCCGGTCCATGAGCCAACCGATGCCGTCGGCGATTTCGTTGATGTATTTCACAAACAGCAGCCCCGCAGCCAACCCCACGCCCGAGCCGACCGCCCCGAGTGCCAGCCCGTAGCTAACGAAGATCCCCATCACGCCGGCGCCCGACGCCCCGAGCGACTTCAGGATGCCGATGTCCCGGGTCTTCTCCACCACGATCATCAGGAAAATCGCCAGGATGCCGAACCCGGCCACGGCAATGATCATGAACAACAGCACGTTGAGGATGGCCCTTTCCATCTCGACGGCCGACAGGATCGTTTTCTGGTTATCGCGCCACGTGCCGATACCGTAAAGCTGGGCAGGGAACAACGCAACCTCGCGCGACTGGCCGTTGACGCCGGGAACGAGTACCTTGGCGTTGCGAAGCTTGTCGCGAACGACCGCCGGATCGACACCCTCTTTGACCTTAATCTGAATCGAGTTGACGTTGCTACCCATGCCGCGAAGTTCCTGCAACTTGGCGATCGGCACGAAGACCAGCTTCGAGTCGTACTCGCTCATCTTGCTCTCGTAGAGGTCGACGATCGTGAAGCTGTCGCTGCTGGGCTGCGGTGGACGACCGACGGTGGGCACGGTCAGCTTCACGTCGTCGCCCGGTGCGGCACCGAAAACCAGGTCGCCCTTGGCCCCGCGCCCGGTGACCACCGCAAACCCCGGGACGATCCCCGTGTGCTGGTGCTTGGCCGGGTCGAACGCGACAACGGCCGCTTCGTCGGTGCGATCCTCGGACCCACGCGTGCGACCGGCGAACGGATCGGCCGGCTTGGGCAGTGCCGGCTCCGCGTTGCCGTCTCGCTCCGGCGAGGACTCCAGGGGCACCGTCCGCCCGCGCATCCGTCGCTCGAACTCCTGTTGCTGGACGACCCAGCGGCGTCGCTCCCAGCCGGCCTTGGCCATCGCCTTACGCTCCTCCGCCTCGGGGCCAGCCTGGTGATCGCGGACGTCGTAGCCGCCTTTGTGCAGCTCGAAGCTCATCTTGCGGCGGTTTTCCGGATGGTTGAGATACTCGCTGAAATCGCTTACGTCGCCTTGCGTCGTTTCGTCGATCCCGATCACCTGGACGTCCCGCGTAATCCCGCCGTAGTTGAGCATCCCGATCGTATAGACCGTCGGCGTCATCTCCTCGATCAAGTCGCCGGCAATCCGCCGGATCTGTTCCCTGTGCCACTGCGAGTCGGCCATGCCGTCGAGACTGCGGCTCTCGAACGACACGTCGGCCAGGATGCCGTGGATCCGGTCTTCCATCTCAGTCGTGAAGCCCGACATCACCGCGTTCACAACAATCATCGTCATCACACCCAGCATCACGCTGACGATCGACGCCAAGGCAATGTACCGCGTGCGGAGGTAACGCCAGCAGAGGAGGAGTTTGTACATGGGAAGAGCAGTGGGTAGTGAGGAGTGGGCAGTGGGCAGTGAAGAATGACTAAGCACGAATGACGAATGACGAAGTA
>JABMRB010000744.1 GCA_013202865.1 Candidatus Nealsoniibacteriota bacterium
GGGGGAGGGGGGGTTGGGACGCGAAATCCCTAAAATCCCAAATCCTAAATCCTAAATCCCAAATCCCTTCCCCCCCCTTCAAATCGTTTCTACGCCGATCCGGGGACAAACCGACTCTAACGGGCACTGTTCACAGTCGGGCTTCCTCGCCATACACGCGCGGCGACCGTGCCAGATCATCCAATGGCTTAACGCGATCCACTCACGCTTGGGCACCATTTGCATTAGGTCCTGCTCGACCTTCTCCGGGTTCTTCTGCCGGGTTAGCCCCAAACGGCGGCTGATGCGGCCAACGTGAGTGTCAACGACCACTCCCGAGGCAATTCCGAAGGCGGTTCCCAGGATCACATTGGCCGTTTTTCGCCCAACGCCCGGCAGTTCGATCAGTTCGTCGATTGTCTTGGGGACCTTTCCGTCGTACCTCTGAAGCAGGGCTTCACAACACCCCTTGATGCTCTTTGCCTTGTTGCGAAAGAAGCCCGTGCTCTTCACGTCACGCTCGAGCTGTGCGAGCCGAGCGCCGGCGTAGTCGGCCGCACCGCCGTATTTTGCGAACAGGTCTTCGGTCACCCGGTTGACGCGCTCGTCGGTACATTGGGCCGAGAGGATCGTAGCCACGAGCAATTCCAGCGGATTGCTGAAGTTGAGCGAACAGGTCGCCTCCGGGTACGCCCGTCGCAGAATTCGCACGACTTTGGCAGCGTGTCGTTTGGCGTTGCGCGGTTTGAGGTCGGTGGCAAGCACGCGGGGACCTCGGCGGGCGGTTATCGCGGTTGTGCGGACGGGGATCACTGTGCCGACGGGGGGCGTTTAGTAGCCAGGGCCTTCCCCCACGGACGAGCAATTGTCGCTCAGCCGCCCCGGACGTGTCAAGTACCCTGCCGGATCGGGGCCGGCGGCGAATTGCTGGCCTCGGTTCGAGTCGGCGCCTATAATCCCGAAAGGCGGGCGGATTTCGTAGCCGGATTCGCAAGAATTCGGTCTTTTGCATTGTGGCTGAATTTTTGCGAATCCAGCTACGGGTGAGGTAGCCTTGAGAAGGCGTGCCCGATCGGGCGGCACGTCGAGTTGCCTCCGGTGGGATCGCTTGGCATGTCGACATTCGAGAATACATCATTTCCTTTGGATGATTTTGCGGGCAAAGTGCGCTTGTTTCCGCTGCCCAATCTGGTGATGTTTCCTCACGTGATGCAGCCGCTGCATATCTTCGAGCCGCGCTATCGAGACTTGCTGGAAGAGTCGATTGCGGACGATCGGCTGATTGCGATGAGCGTGTTGCAGCCGAACTGGGAGAAAGACTACGACGGGCGGCCGCCCATATATCCGTTCGCGTGCTTGGGCCGGGTGGCGACCTATCATCGCCTGGACGACGGTACCTACAACGTCCTGCTGTTGGGTTTGCGACGGATCCGGGTGCTGCAGGAGTTGAAGCCGGTCAAGACCTACCGCGAGGCCGAGGTCGAATTGTGCGAAGATCGGGACCCCACCATGCCGGCCCCCTTGCTGCGCACGCTGCACCGCAGGCTCCGCGAAGCCTTCATCGAGTTCATGCCCGCGCTGGACGAAGCCCAGGAGCAGCTCGACCAGTTGCTCGGAGCCGATGTCCCCCTGGCTGTGCTGACCGACGTGATTGCCTACATGTTGGAGGTAAAAGTCGAGGCCAAGGTGGAGTTGCTCTCTGAGGTCGACGTGCGTCGGCGTGCGGAACTGCTGCTGAAACACCTCTCGAAGGCCATGGAGCATTCAAGCGACGGGACTCCGCTGGTGTTTCCCCCGCAGTTCAGCATGAATTGAGCCCGCTCCTTGACCAACCGTTAGTGGATCTCTATGATGAGTCTTTTCTGCGAGGCTTCTCACCCCCCGACGTGTCGCCCATGGCAGCCCCTCCTGATCCGCAAGACATGCTTACCGGCAGCCTGGCCGGAGAAGAAGACGATAACGAAGCGAGCCAGCGACCGGCGATCGACGGCCCGCGCATCGAACGGGCGGTTCGTGAGATCCTCGCCGCGGTGGGCGAAGACCCCGACCGGGAGGGGCTTCGCGAGACACCGGCCCGGGTCGCACGCATGTATGCCGAGCTGTTCGGCGGGCTGCACGAGGACCCGCGTCTCCATCTTCGCAAGTTCTTCACCGAGACGTACGACGAAGTGGTGCTGGTTCGCGACATCAGCTTCAACAGCATGTGCGAGCACCATATAATGCCGTTCATGGGCAAGGCCCACGTCGGCTATCTGCCGGCCGGCCGCGTGATCGGTCTGAGCAAGCTGGCCCGCGTGATTGAAGGAGTTGCCCGGCGACCGCAGGTGCAGGAACGCATGACCGAGGAGATTGCCAACCTGCTGGTCGAGGAACTCAACGCCAAGGGCGTGGCCGTGGTGATCGAGGCGACGCACACCTGCATGACCGTCCGCGGCGTGCGCAAACCCGGCTCCATATGTGTCACCTCGGCCATGAAGGGCGTTTTCCGATCGCGGGCGTCCAGCAGGGCGGAAATAATGACGTTGATCTACGGAGATCGACGCTGAGGGGCTCGATCGATGGACCAACTCGACCAACAGCGCCAGCGGATTCAAGCCGACCTTCGGGGACTGGTCGACGGCGACGTCCGATGCGACGACGTCTTCCTGCAACTCTACGCCAGCGACGGGAGCATCTACGAGATTCAGCCGCTGGGTGTGGTTCGCCCCCGATCCATCGCCGACGTAACGGCGACGCTCCAATACGCCACCGAGAAGCAAATCTCGGTACACGCCCGAGGGGCCGGAACCGGCGTGGCCGGTGAGTCGCTCGGGTCGGGGCTGGTGATGGACTTCTCCCGGCACCTTCGCCGCGTGCTCCGTATCGACGCCGAAACGGTTCGCGTGCAGCCGGGGGTGGTCCACGAACGGCTCAACGCCCAACTGCACTCGAGGGGACGGGTCTTCGGTCCCGATCCGACGTCGAGCAACGTGACGACGATCGGCAGCATGATCGCCGTCGACGCCGTCGGCAGCCGGTGGTTGAAATACGGTTCGGTCCGGCGTCACGTCCGCGGCCTGCAGATCGTGCTGGCCGACGGTCACGTGATGCACGTGGGCCGCGAGCCGCTGGTGCGCGAAGGCGGCGACCCGCGCAAACGGGAGTTGGTCCGGCAGGTCGCCCGACTGCTCTCGGACCACGCCGAGTTGATTCGCCGCCAGCGGCCCGAGTCTCCACGTTCTCGCTGCGGATACGACCTCAGCGGCGTACTCACCGACGAGCATCTCGATCTGGCCCAACTACTGGTCGGGTCGGAAGGCACGCTGGCATTGATTACCGAGGCGACCTTGGCTACGCAGCCGCTGCCGCGACATCGGGGCGTAGCGCTGTTGCTGTTCGAGAGTCTGGACAAGGCGTCCCGGGCGGCGCTGGATATCCTCGCTCACGAACCGAGCGCGTGCGACCTGCTCGACCGCCGGCACGTGAGTCTCGCCCGGGAGATCGAGGTCCGCTTCGACTTGCTGATCCCGGCGGAAACGGAAGCCGTGGTGCTGGTCGAGCAGGACGGCGACGATCCGGTGGACGTGATGAACCGGCTGCAACGGGTGGTCGACGAGGTGTGGCACCGGCGGCATCTGGCGTTCGGTGCCCGGCACGCGTTCGACGCAGCCGAGGCGGAGTTATTCTGGACCTTGGCCAACGAGATCCAGCCGGCGTTGTGCCGGATGAAGGGACCCAGCCGCCCCGTGCCCATGGTCGAAGGCATGGCCGTGCCGCCGCAGACGCTTCCGGACTTCCTGGTGCGGGTGCAGAACGTGCTGAAGCGTCACCATGCCACGGCCTCGCTGTTTTGCCACGTCGGGCAAGGCCAACTCCACGTGCAGCCGTTTATCGATCTGGCCGAACCTAAGGAAGTGCGCCGGATGCAGCATCTGGCCGAGGGGCTCTACGAAGAGGTCTTCAAGGTCGGCGGGACGATCAGCGGAGAACACGCCTGCGGACTCAGCCGCTCAGGATTCATTCGCCGCCAGGTGGGCCCGCTCTACGACGTCTTCTGCCGCTTGAAGTCGATCTTCGACCCGAACTATACGCTGAATCCCGGCAAGATCGTCGGCGTCGCGGGCGAAACCATTGGCCCCGAACTGCTGACCCGCAACCTGTCGCCCCCGATGTCGGCGACGCCAAGTTCGCCCGACCCGTCGCCCGAGACGCCGCCGCCCGAGACCCCGTCGCCCGAAGTCGAGTCGCCCGAAGTCGAGTCGACCGGGCTGCGCGATCTGGTCGAACTGCAATTGAATTGGGACCCGGCCCGGGTTGTTGATACGGTGGCGGATTGCGGGCGTTGCGGCGATTGCCGGGCGCAGGCGCCGGGCACCCGTATGTGCCCCGTGTTCCGCAGTTTCCCGATGGAAGAATCGTCACCCCGGGCGAAAGCCAACCTGATCCGCAGCGTGTTGACCGGCCGGGTCGACCTGAACAGCGTGACGAGCGAAGAATTCAAGGAGGTTGTCGATCTGTGCATCCATTGCCAGATGTGCCGGCTCGAATGCCCCACCAACGTCGACGTTTCGCGATTGGCGAGGGAAGGAAAAGGGGCCTACGTGGCGGCCAACGGCCTGCCGGTGGCCGACTGGATTATGACCCGGCTGGACCTCTTCGGCAAGCTCGCTTGCACGATGCGGCCGGTGGTCAACTGGGCCGTCGGCAACCGGCAGATGCGGTGGCTACTCGAAAAGACGTTGGGGATCGCGCACGGCCGCAAGCTTCCACGAGTGGCGTCGCAAACGTTCCTGCACCGCGCCGCCCGACGCCGGTTGACGCGCCCCGTGAGTGAGGACGGCCGCAAAGTCGTCTATCTCGTCGACGTCTACGCCAACTACTTCGATCCGCAGCTTGCCGAGGCGATGGTGGCCGTCTTCCAGCACAACGGCGTAAGCGTTTACGTTCCTCCGCAACAACGACAGGCCGGGATGACGTCGGTCGCCTACGGCGATCTCGATTACGCCCGGTATCTGGCAACGCACAACGTGACGATCCTCGCCGAGGCCGTCCGCCGGGGCTACCAGATCGTGGCCACCGAACCGTCCGCCGTGCTTTGCCTGGTCCACGAGTATCCCGAACTGATCGACGACGACGACGCCCGGCTGGTCGCCCGGCACAGCAC
>JABMRB010000745.1 GCA_013202865.1 Candidatus Nealsoniibacteriota bacterium
CCCTCACCCCTAGCCCCTCTCCCCAAAAGGGGAGAGGGGGACTCTGGCTTCTTATTCAGGCAACGGTTGCCCCTTAGTCTCCGGGGCCCAAATCAAGGCGAACAGCCCCAGCGCGAAAATAAACGACAGGGCCGTTGCCGCCTTGCGGAACGGGTCGTCGACCCCGTGCGTCTCCATGGCCGTTCTAAGATACATCAGCGCCGGCGGGAAGCCTGCGGCCAGGTATCGCACGGTGTTGTAGCAGAACCCGACGCCGGTTCCTCGCAGTCGCGTAGGGAAAAGCTCCGGGAAGTAGATCGAGTAGCCGCCGAAGACCGACAAGTGGGCAAAGCCCATGATCGGCAGCATCCAGTAGGCATCCATCTCGGTCTCGAGGTAGTTGAAGACGAAGATCGTCGTGACCAGGCACAGGATAAACGCTCCGAAGAAAGCCGGCTTGCGCCCGACAAATGCGGCGACAAAGGTGAAGGTCATCATGCCGAAAAACGCACCAACGTCTTGCAGGGCGGTCGCCCGTCCCTTGACGACGTCAATCACCTCTTGCGATTTCCCTTCAAGTGCCGCGGAGATCAATTCCGGCGAGAAGAAGCCGATTCCCCAGAGCCCTGCCATGCCGGCCAGACCTAGCGCCACGCCGACCAACAGGTTCCGCCGCAAGACGGAATCGCGGAACAGGTCGGGGATCGATCCGATGTGTTTGGATGGATCGGTGCCTTCCTTCACCTTTCGCTTGGCCTCCTTCCACACTTCCGGTTCGCGGAGGATCAGCATGATGGGAATAACGAGGATCGCCGGAAGGATGCCGACGAAAAAGATGACCCGCCAGCCGGAGTAATTGCCGATGAAGTTATCTTTACCCGGCTGGATCCAAATGCTCAGCAGCGACCCGATGATGTTGCCCATTGCCGAGAGCGCCTGCAACGACCCCAGGGCCAGCACCCGGAAGCGACTGGGTACGCTCTCGGCGACTAGCGTGGTAGCCGCGCCGAACATTCCGCCGACGCCCAAACCGACAAGAAAGCGATAGATGATGAACTCGGTGCCGGTACGCGACATGCCCGAGAGGCCCGTAAACCCGGAATAGATCAGCAGCGTGATGACCATCGTCTTGACGCGTCCGAGGCGGTCGCTCGTCATGCCGAAGATGATCCCGCCGGTGGCCCAGCCAATCATCATCATCGCGGTGGCCCAACCACTCCAATCCTTGACCATTTTATCGCTAACGTCGCCGAGAAGCTCTCGCAGCGCCGGTTCCCGTGCCAGGATGAAGATCCGCTGGTCCATGCAGTCGAACAACCAGCCGGCCGAGGCGATGATCACGACCAGCCAGTGATACCAGGTAACCTCCTTGTACCACGGCTGTACGGGACCGTCCGGCGAAAGCTCAGAAGAACTAGTGGGTAGTTTGGCCATCTCGAAAAGTCTCCTCAGGTGTCAGGTTTGCTCGTTCCCCGGCGCGGCCCCAATCCCCCGTCATTCATCATTCTGCATTCATCATTCTACATTCTGCCCCGCCAGCCACCGCTCCGCGTCCAACGCCGCCATGCAACCGGTCCCTGCGGCGGTGATTGCCTGGCGGTAGTAATCGTCGGCCACGTCGCCGGCGGCAAACACGCCTTCGATGCTGGTGTTCGTTCGCCCGGGCGTGGTCCACTTGATGTAATTCTTCGCGGTCATTTCCAGCTTGCCTGCCAGGAAGGCCGTGTTGGGCGTGTGGCCGATCGACATGAACACGCCGGTGACGTCCGCGTCCAGATCGTGCTGGCCGGCCGTGCTGGCCAGCCGTACGCCGGTCACGCCGTCGGCGTCGTTGCCGAGGACCTCTGAGAGCGTGCGGTTCCAGAGGATTTCGATCTTGGGGTTGTCGATCGCCCGGGCGGCCATGATCTTCGACGCGCGAAGCTCGTCGCGACGGTGAACGAGGTAGACCTTTTCGGCGAACTTGCTCAGGTAGTCGGCCTCCTCGACCGCCGAGTCGCCTCCGCCGACGACCGCCAGCGGCCGGTTGCGGAACCGAGGCAAGGCCCCGTCGCACACGGCACACGCGCTGACGCCCAGGTTCTTGTACTTCTCCTCCGAAGGCAGCCCGAGGTAGTTCGCCCGGGCACCGGTGGCCACGATTACGGCCGCGGCCTCGTGCGTACTGCCGTCCGACGCGGTGAGCTTGAACGGGCGGACGTCGAAGTCCACGTCGACCACGTCGTCGGTAACCACTCGGGCGCCGAAGTTGACCGCCTGCTGACGCATCAACTCCATTAACTCGGGTCCGCTAACGCCGTGCTTTTCGTGCGGTGCCATGATCTGACGCCGACCCCGTTCGATGGAGTTGTCGAGATAGGCCTCCAGATCGCCGACGGGGAAGCCGGGGTAGTTTTCCACCTCGGTCGTCAGGGCCAACTGCCCCAGCGGCAACGTGCCGGCCAATCGGTTCTCTTCGGTAATGGCGCCCTCGAAGACCAGCGGCTTAAGTTCCGCCCGGGCACAATAGATTGCGGCAGTCCAGCCGGCCGGGCCGCTGCCGATGATGATGACTTTTTCGGACAAGAGAGGATCTCCGTCTCCGTGTGTTTCTGTCATGCGCGGCCGACGCCCAAGCGGCGAAGCCGCCAGCGGCTGCCCGTGAATCCACCCATTATAGGGTCTCTCCGCGCAGCGTCTACCGGTGTCTAAGGCAAAGAACAGGGGTGGCTGGGGCAAA
>JABMRB010000746.1 GCA_013202865.1 Candidatus Nealsoniibacteriota bacterium
CGATCGATGATTCTGAGCTGATTCTAATCGACGTAACTCCTTATTTCAAGCCGACTTAATGGTCGCCTCGGCCGAGCTGCGGGCCTGCCCCTAAAACGCAAAGGCGGGGCAAAATTGGTTCAACACGATCGCGAGTACCCGTAACCCCCGCAGAAGTACGGGTTCCTAGAGGATACGTCGGGTACGCGAATCTGCGTTGAACCCCGATCATTCCGGTGCTACCGGAAGCCCACGTAGAAACTCCGCCAGCTTGTCGTAGTAACTCAGTGGCAGCGGTTCGTTGTGGCCATGGCCGGGCAATGGGATGAACTCTTTTGGCTCGTTGGCCGCGGCGAACACGCGGCGGCCTTGCTCGCACGGGACGATCGTGTCGTCCTCGCCGTGGCTTTGCAGTAGCGGACCGTGATAGTCGCCGATCTTGCCTGCCACTTCCAAACGGGTTCGCACCAGCCAGCGGACCGGCAGCCACGGGTAGATGTCGGCCGCCATGTCGGGTATCGAACTGAACGTGCTTTCGACGATCAGACCCCGGGCACCGTCGGCGGCGGCCAGATCGACTGCCACGGCACCGCCCAGCGAACGCCCCAACAGGACGACCTCGGCCTCGGCGATCCCCTCGCGCTGCGCGAGCCATGCCCGGGCGGCGCGGGCGTCGGCCAATACGCCGGGCTCGTCGGGCTTGCCGTCGCTGCGGCCGTAACCCCGGTAGTCGAAGATCAATACCGACGCCCCCACGCGGTCGTGCAGAATCTGCAGCACGCCGGCCCGGTTGGTGATGTTGGCGCCGTTGCCGTGGCAAAAGAGGATCACCGCGCAAGGCGCCTCGTGCTCGACGTACCAGCCGTGCAGGCGGGTCCCGTCGGCCGCCTTAAACTCGGCGTCCTGGAACGCCAAGCCGGGTGGGGTCCAGTCGCCTTCGGGGAAACGCGTGGGAAAGAAAATGAGTGATTCTTCAAAGAACATCAGCAGCAGCACCACGAACAAGTAGGCAATCAGCACAAGGCGGGCACATCGCCACACGGCCGGCAGCCAACGCAGGCTGGCCGGCTTGCAGTCGCACGCAACGGGATCTTTCGGGCTAGGCACGGCAGGTGACTGCAAGCGGGGGCTCACTTCTTCCTACGGCCGCCGCCTTCGTTGAAGTTGTAGTTGGGGTTTCGGATATCGAAGTCGGCGTCCGTGAAACCGTTGTTGAATTTCAGGTCCACGTAGGTATATTCCTCGATCAACTCGGGCTTGCCGCCCTGCTTCTTGGGCCAATCGTACGAGGCGTAGCGGGCCGGAAGGTTGTATTCATCGTCGACGTAGACCCTGGCCACGTGGAACAGGAAGTTGCGTCGCGCCGTCGGATGCACGACCTGGATACAGGTACACAAGCGCTCGTTGAGCTTCACTTCCTTGAAATAGTCGACCTCGCACTCGCCGTACTTGACGTCGTCTTCGGCGACGTCCACCAGACGGCGGATCATGTTGAGCACACCGATTTCGGTCAGCGGATAGCGCTGGCCTTGCATGCCCAGCACGCCGTCCGGTTTGATCGAAACGGTGCCGACCACTCTCTGCAAGCCCGTACCGTGTGCCCACATCTTGCCGTCGTTCTTGCCTTCAATGTAGACCACCTCCTGTCCCTTGAGCTTCGCGGGTCCGAGGAAGTACAAGTAGACGCTGAACGGTCGGTGCCGAACCTTGATGAACATGTATTGCTTCTCGCCCAATTCGCCGTCGAGCCGTTCGCGTTTGGCGATCTTTGCCGAGTAGTCTTCGATCTTCTCGACGTCGTCCAAGCCCTCACGAGCCCACCGCAGCACCGGCTCCAGCGGATGCTCGCTTGCCCGGGGCGGTTGGGAACCGGCCCGCTCGGCAACGCGGACGGCAGTCCCGTTCGCCGGTTGCGACGTCGGTCGGGGCCCCTGGCCCAGCGCGGAAGAAACCACCAAAGCGATTGATAGCAGTGCAGACAGGCAGCAGCAACGCAGCGGGTGAGCCGAAATCATCGAGAATCCCTCCTTCTACAGCACAAGTCGTGCAATGCCAGGGGCGACACGACGGGTTGTTCAAATCTCTGGAAAACGCCGCCAAACCGCGAATTTCCCACGAATCGGTGCCCACGGAATTCCCGGATCGACCCACGCCCCTCTTCGACCTTATCGCACTATTTGCCCAGCGCTATTACAATGATTCGATCTGGAGGGGCCGCTTGCCCAACCGTTGCGAGCCGTTCGTTCGGATCTTCATCGTCAATCCCTACAGCTTACCCAATTTCCGGTTCCTTGTGGAGGCCAGTTCGTGAGTACCGAGCAGTTCAAACTGAATACCATTGTTTCCATGCCGTTTGGCGAGAATACCTTCATCGCGCGATTGCAGGGGAGGGCCGATTGTCTCGTGGTCGATCCGGGCCTGGAGCCCGAGACAATCATCGATTCGCTCGATTCGCTCGGGCTGGAACCGGCCGCCATCCTCAACACGCACGGACACGGCGATCACATCGGCGGCAACGCCGCGCTCAAGAGCCGCTGGCCCGATGTGCCACTGGTCATCGGCGCCGCCGACGCCGAGAAACTCACCGATGCCACGCTGAACCTCTCCGCCACGATGGGGGTACCGATAATCAGCCCGCCGGCCGACGTGACCGTTCACGACGGCGAAACGTATTCGGCGGCCGGATTTCGCTTGAATGTCCGGGCCGTTCCCGGTCACACCCGGGGCCATGTGGTTTTCGTCTGGGAGGACGGGCAACCGACGATCGTGTTTGTCGGCGACGTTATCTTCGCGGGCAGCATTGGCCGGACCGACTTCCCCGACGGCGATTTCCGCCAAATCGAGGCGGGCATCCGCAGCCAAATCTACACGTTGCCCGACGATACGATCTTGCTGTCCGGCCACGGCCCGGAAACGACCGTCGGACACGAAAAGCAGAGCAATCCGTTCGTCCGCCCAAAGTAGACCGACCTGCCCAACACGCATCGGTCTTGCACACATCTACCCTACGCAGATCGACCCTAGACAGTTCGATCCTACACAGATCAACCCGTGCCTACAACTCCCAGCCCGCCAATACGGCGTCGGAAGCCTGCTGCTCGGCGGTCGGCTGATCGGTGGCGGACTGTGTGAACTCGGCGAGCCAGGCCAACTCGGCTAGCGACCATGGCGCGGATTCGGCCGCTACGCTGCGGAGATCGAGCAACGGCAGGGCGCTCAAGAAGTTCGTCTGGTTGTTTCGCGCTAGCAGAACGTCCGTCGCGTTGACGTACCCGTCGCGGTCGTAGTCGTAGGCGAACGTGAGCGGCGTCGGGCTGAGGAAGTCGCGGGGATTGTTCCGCGCGAGCAGCAAGTCGGCCGTGGTTACTTGGGCGTCTGCCGTCGAGTTGCCCGCTTCCGCTACGGCGTTGCCGAAATAGAAGATGTCGGCAGTGGGTAGTGGGCAGTGGGCGGTGGGCTCAACGGTCACTTCGAGCCACGTGTTGCGGATGGCGCCGTCGGGGAACGTCAGCGTCACGCGATCCGAATCGGCCGTGCCAGCCCCGGGGTGAAATGTGACCACAGGCGAAAGCGTCAACTCGGGCCAATCGCCCGGCGTCGAATCGTTGCCCGTGTGGAAACGGAAATCGCTCGCCTCGGGTACCACGTCGGCCGGCAGGTTGGCGATATCGATCATCAGGCCGTTGATGCCGCGGCTGAAACTGGTGTAGTTGGCGAACTTGGCCACATC
>JABMRB010000747.1 GCA_013202865.1 Candidatus Nealsoniibacteriota bacterium
CGGAGAGGTGGCCTGGAAGATCCTCAACTACGACAAACCCGCCGGCAAGAAGTTGGCGGCGAAGTTCGAAGTGTCGGACCCGGTCGTCGTGCTTGCGTGGATGAAGAACGGACAAGTCGAGCAGAAAGCGCGTCTCGATCGGGTTTGGACGCTGGTCGGGAACAAAGAGGCCTTTGCCATGTACATCCGCGACGAGATCGGCAAGATGCTCGAAGCCATGGCCGAGCCACCGCCAGATGCGACCAGCGATGACGAAGCAACCGGCGGAGACGATGCGGAGATCCCGATTCCCGAGGACGATCCGGCCGATATTCCCGTTCCGCAATAGGTTCCCTACACTTTCACAAGGAGAAAACTGAAATGAAACGCTTTGCCACCATGGTTCTTACGGCCGTCGGCGTCGCGCTTGTTGCCGCGATGCTTCCAGAGCCGGCCCCGGCCGCCGACGCACCGGACGATCGCGTCGCAGCGATGTACTTCCACCGCACGCAGCGCTGTCCGACGTGCCTGAAGATGGGCAGCTACGCGCAGGAGGCCGTCAAGACCGGGTTCGCCGACGAGGTCAAAGACGGCACGGTCGCGTTCTACATGGTCGATTTCCAGGACGAGAAGAACGCCGCGTTGGCCAAGGGCTACAAGATCAGCGGCCCGGCGCTGATCGTCGCCAAGATCACCGACAAGAAGGTCGCCCAGTTCAAAAACCTGGAGGAGATCTGGGAACACGTCGCCGACAAGAAGGCGTTTATCGAGTACGTCCAGGACAACGTCGCAAACTACGTCGAGTAACAAACTACATCGAGTAACAAACCAAATCGAGTAACAAACCAAATCGAGTAACGATGGGTGCCTACCTGCTCTACATCCTGGCCGCGCTCTACCTGGGTCTGCTCACGTCGATCAGCCCTTGCCCGCTGGCGACGAACATCGCGGCCATCTCCTATATCGGGCAGAAGGTCGAAGGCTCGCGCGCGGTGATCCGCGCCGGATTGCTCTACACGCTCGGACGCTGTCTGCTCTACGTGATGCTGGCCGTGCTGGTGGTGGCCATGGCGCTGTCGATCCCCGCCGTGTCGCGATTCTTGCAGAGCTACATGCACCTGCTGCTAGGCCCGATTCTCTTGGCGATGGGCATCTTCCTCATCGGGCTGGTCGTCATCACCGGCGGCGGAGCGGCCATGACCGAGGCAATGCAGAAGCGGGTCGACGCGATGGGGATCTGGGGCGCGCTTTTTCTGGGGTTCCTTTTTGCCGTATCGTTCTGTCCCGTCTCGGCGGTCTGGTTCTTCGGACTCTTGGCCCTGATCATGGGTTCCGAGGCCGTGAGGATCACCGAAGAGTTGGCCAAGATCGGCATCGTGCTGCCCGAAGCCACGTTGCCCGGCAGCACGGTCGTCTTGCCGTTGATCTACGGCGTCGGAACTGCCGTGCCCGTGCTGCTGGTCGCCCTCCTGCTGGCCTACAGCGCCAATTCGGTCGGCAAGACGTACAACGTGCTGTCGAAAGTGGAATGGTGGGCACGTAAAGTCACGGGGATCGTCTTCCTGGCCGTCGGCATCTACTTCTCATTGGAGTACTGCTTCGAGATTTCCGTCCGCACGATCATCGGCCTGTAAGGGAGTAGTTTTTTACCGACTGCACTTTCCAAGAAAGATGAGGAGAATTGCCATGGCTTCTGAAGTAACCCGTCGAGGATTCCTGGGAACCGCCGGTACGGTCGCTGCCGCCGGTGCCGCGGCCGGGGTGGCGTCGGCCCAGCCGGCCGAGGCCGGGCGGTCCAAGCAGATCAAGATTATCGCCGTCTGCTGCAGTCCTCGCAAAGGAAAGACGACCTTCGCCTCGTTGCAGGTATGTCTCGAGGCCGCCAAAGCGGTGGGCGATCGGATTGAAGTCGAGTTGATCGAATTGGCCGGGATGAAGATCGACGGTTCGCTGGCGGCCGGGCTGCCCCTGGAACCCGGCCAGAAAGACGACTTTCCCGAACTGGTTCCGAAGCTTTCCGATCCGAGCGTCGGCGGGATCATCGTCGGCACGCCCGTCTACTTCGGAAACATGACCTCCCTGTGCAAGGCGTTTCTCGATCGTTGCATGGCGTTTCGCAAGAACGACTTTGCGTTGCGCGACAAGGTCGCGGGCGTGCTGGCGGTCGGCGGAGCCCGCAACGGCGGCCAGGAACTGACCATCCGGTCGGTCCAAACCGCGCTGATGTGCCAGGAGATGATCCTTGTCGGCGACGGCGCCCCGACCGGCCACTTCGGCGCTACCGTCTGGAGCGGCGCAGAGGGCGGCGTCACCGAAGACGAGTTCGGGATGGCGACCACCCGAAACCTGGGCCGCCGCGTGGCCGAGGTGGCCTTGCGCGTTGCCGGCAAAGTCGGCAGCGGCTGAGCAGTGTCCGTACGTTCAGAGTGTTGCAAAGGCAAAACAGGAAAGGGGCGCCGATTTCGGGATCATCGCGTCGGCAGGTGCGGTGTTCGCGAGGGGGAACTATAG
>JABMRB010000748.1 GCA_013202865.1 Candidatus Nealsoniibacteriota bacterium
GGCCAGATGTTCGTGTGCCACTGCGCAATCGAACGCTTCCACAGCAGCTTGCCGTTGAACGCGTCGCGGGCTACCAGTTGCCAGTCGGACGGATACTGGATCGACGCCTTCGGGCCTGCATCCAGGATAGAGAAGACACGGCCGCCGGAGGATACCACGGCACTGACGCTGCTCATGTGATCGTGATGCCGCGACCATCGTGGTCCGCTGACCCATTGCAGGCTGGTCGGTGTGGCAACTTTTTCGTCGTGCGACACGGCGTTGTTCTTTGCATCGTAGAGGTAGTGGGTCCACTCGTCGATCTCTGCCGGGACCGGCTTCACGGTCTTCTTTCCTTGGACCATCGCCACGCCACCGGGCGCCAGCACTCGGTCGATCTCATCTGCCGAGAACTGAACGCGCGGGCCTGAAACCACGAGCAGGTTGACGAGATTGTCGGCGTAGGGCAGGTTCGGTCCGCGCAACACGGCGGCGCTGACTCTGCCGTAGTTGCCGCTATTGCGGACGGCCTCGCGTGCCTTCTCGACCTTTGCCGGATCGGTATCGAGTGCCTGGACAAGCAAGCTCTTGCTTTGGGCGAGTTCTGCGATCAGTTTCGTGTCTTCACAGCCGACGACAACAACCAGCCCGCCCTGAACGCCGCTCGTCTCGAGAATCCTGTTCGCTGCCATGGATTGCGTAGCCAAGCAGCAGATCACAACACCCAGTATCCAACCCCAATGCGGCGGAGTTGCACGGTTTGAACGAGTCGTAGTCCCTTTCATCGCTTTCGTTCCTTTCGGGTGTTCTTTGAAATCACAATCCCGTGATCCTGTGCGATCTTGCCGAGGATGTTCTTCGCTTGACTCGGGTTGGCCTCGAGGTACTCCCGGACCAGGGGCACGGCGTCCTCGTCCATCCAATCGAGCACGTTATGGAGCTTACTCTGGGCCGTCGTGCCGTTGTTCAAGAGGCTGCGCAGGCACGCGATCCCGGTCTCGTCTTGGCCGATCTTGACCATTGCCCAAGCCGCCATGATTTTCACTTCGTCGGAGTCGTCCTGCAAGGCTTTTTCGAGTGCCGCGGCGGCGGGCGCGGCGTCCTTGTCCAGCAGCAACAGCCCGACAACGGCCCAGTGACGGATGCCGCAATCGGGATCGGACATTGCCTTGATAAGGGCCGGCAGGTTGCTCTTGTCGCGTGCGAGGGCCACGTCGGCCGCATCGAGATAGGACTCCAACGGATAGAGTTTTGGATCGCGGACCATTTCGTAGATGGTCACGTTGTGCTGGCTCGCCCGTTGCACCCTCATGGATTCCGGGAGGAGTCCGGAATCGTAGAGTTCGAGCTGTTTCTTCCGCATGGCCGCCTTCAACTCGGCGATGCGTTTCTGATGTGTGGCGTTGTCGATCAGGTTGTGGACGTTGTCGAAGTCTTCGACGGTGTCGTAGAACTCCTCCGAGACGCGTGGCCTGAAGAACCGGCCGGTAATCTCGTTCGTCTTGCCTTCCTTATTGTGTTTTTCCCAGGCAGGCGTGGCCTGGATACGCCAGAGGTAGGCCAGGTACTGCCCGGCCGGCGCGTAGGGCATGTAGTTCTTGTAGTAGGCGAACTGCTTGTCGCGAATCATGCGAACGCAGTCGCAGCGTTCGTCGGCGCGCTCTCTGAAACTCAGGTGATACTCCGGTTCCGGTTCAGTTCCTTTACCGAGGAAGACGGTACCCTGGAACGTGTCGGGGATCTTGGCGCCGGCGAGGCTCAACCAGGTCTTAGGCATATCGACGAAGCCGACGATGCGGTCGACGGTCATGCCCGGCTTGTCGGCCGGCCAGAGGTGCTTGTATTTCTCGGGGATCCGGACAATCAAGGGGCAATGCGTGCCGCTGGAATAGAGGAACCGTTTGCTCCGCGGCATCACACCGCCATGGTCCGAGTTGTGGATGATGATGGTATCCTCGTAAAGGCCGTCTTCCTTCAGCGCATTGAGCGTTTCCGCAACCTTGGCGTCCATGTTCTCAACGGCATCGGCGTACTTGGCGTAGCTCTTGCGAATCGTGGGAAGGTCGGGATGATAGGAGAAAAGCGTCATCTTGGCCGGATCGTTTCGCGTGTTTTCCGCGTCACCGTGTGCGCGGCTCTCGTGGCTATCTCCGAGGTTCACCACGGCGAAGAAGGGTTGGCCCGGCTTGCGATTGCGCCAGCCGTAGCGCTGCTTCTTAGGCGAGGGGCTCCAGCAGTCCATGTCGGGCCGGCCACCGATATTGTAGTCGGTCTTGCCGGGGTTCGAGCAGTGATATCCGACTTCCCTTAGCAGGTCGGGATAATACTTGATCACGTCGTGCGGGATATTGTAGCGGCTGCGCATGGGTTGCGTTCCGTTGGAGATGGCGTACATGCCGGTAATCCAGGTGGAACGAGTGGGGGCACAGACGGCCGCGTTGTCGAAACAATGCGTATACCGAAAGCCCTCCGCGGCGAGTTGGTCGATCGCCGGCGTCTTGCAGTTCTTTCCTCCGTAGCAACCGACCCAGGAGATCCCGTTATCTTCACTGGTCAGCCAGAGGATGTTGGGTTTTTCCACCGCCATGGCCGGGGCGAGCAGGCTTGTCGTCAACGCGATACACACGAGTGTCAAACAGCTTCTCATGAGTCTCTCCTTTGGTGTATGAGTCCTGGAAACGCCGTCCGGCCATTGTACCACCCGACCGGACGCGAGTCGAGTTGGTATATCCTACGCGTCGCCGGCGATGTCAGATTTGGGCAGGTAGGGGTTGAGTCGGGAGGAGTCGCACAGCGCGGTACCCTTCTTGGGGATTTTCGCAGCGATCCGCGTCTTCAGGAACGTCAAGGCTGCTGCCTCGTCCTCGTCGAGGATTACGATCTGAAGTTCCATCAAATCGGTTTCGTCCAGGGTGACTACCACGTGGTTCATAGCGTCTCTCTCACTTGTCTTTGCCCCGGTACATACGAATTTCACAAACCGCGTCGATCTGCGACGGTTGGTCGAATAGCACGCGTAGCTTGTCGGTCTTTACGGGGGAGAAGTGTTGCGCCGTGCGCCGTGCCGCGCCTCGCTGGATGGTTGCAACGGTCCTCCATGCGTCGTTCTGCCGTACCTGCACCCGACAAGACGCACACTGCTGCTCAAAGGTCAGATGTACGGTATCCACCTCCGCGGCCTCGGGCAATTGAAGCTGTACCCACTGCGGATCGGACGAGGCCGGGTCGGGTGCCCAGGCGTTGCGGTCTTTTCCCAGAACACGGTTCCAACCGTTGTTGACGTTGTCAGCGGCCGCACCGGGCGCTTCGCTGGAGGCGGAGGCCGTGGCGATGCGGGCCAGATCGGCCGGGTCGGCGTTCTTTACGCCCATCAGGTAGCAGCCGTCTTTGAGCAACGCCTGCTGAAGCTCTTCGATGTGACTTTCGTAGACGCCGCGCGATGTCGTTGCGTGGCGCTGCGCGATGGCGGCTGCGGTGCCGGCGGCCTGGCCGGTTGCACACATCGGCCGCATGACGCGTGTGCCGCCCAGCGCGATATGGGTGGCCGAGTGACATCGGCCCGCCATGAAGAGATTCTCGATGTTCTTCGAGTAGAGCGTTCGGTAGGGGATGCTGGTCCGTCGACCTTGGTAGACGTGGATGCAATCGTTGCCCTTGACCCAAAAGCCCTCGGGGTGATGGACGTCGGGCCCCCAGTCGGTGAATGCGACGGTGTCCGGATGAACGGTCTGCTTGTCGTAGTCCTGCTGGTTCATCATATAGTCGCCCACCAGCCGCCGGCTTTCGCGGACACCGGGCACGTAGTTGATCCAGACCAACTCGCGGAACTTGTTCCGCTCGACGGTAGCCGGGTTGTAGTTCTTGGCGTAGTTCCACATACCCAGCGTGATCCGCAACAGTTCGTCGCGAATGGCCTCGGCGTCGTCGATCGTGTTGAGCATTCCGCCGTACTCGATCCACCAGGAGTGAACAATTGCGCCGTCGATGCTGTTGCCCGGGCTGCGTCCCTTGCCGCGTGACGGGACGTCGTAATTGCCGGGGCGTCGGATCTCGCGGATGCGACGATGTCCGCCGGTCTCGAAGTCAGAGGCCGTCTTCCACTGGTAGGCCCAGGCGGGGCAGTCGAACGGCACGCCGGTGACGGCAACCTTGGATTTGTCGCTGTACTTCACGACGTTACCCGGCGCGGTCCGAATCGGTTCCGAGGTACTGTCGGGCCGATGGTCCTCGATCACGGCTTTGTAGAGGCTGTTGCCCTGAGTTCGCTTGCCGGGCTGGACCGGGGCCAGCGTTTCGCCGAACTCGGCGCGAGCCTCCTGTCCCATGCGATACTCGGCGCCGGCGTAGTAGCCGATCCAGCCGTGTCCCGTGCAGTCGATGAACCGTGATGCGATGAATGCCATCCGCTGGCCGGTGTGGACGTTCAATGCCGTCACGCTTTGGATTCGATCCTTGCCGCTCATGGCAACGCCCGTGGCACGGGTATTGAGAAACAGCGAGATGTTCTTCTCGGCGCGTACGATGGCTTCGATCTTCTTGGAGTCGGCGAAGTTGTTCCATCCCTGTTTGGGAAAGACTTCTTTGGCGATTCCCGACACGTTGACCCGGTCGGGCGGATTGCCGATGTATCCCATCGGCGGGACGGAAATCTCCGACGACGAATTCCCACCGAGCACGGGCCGGTCCTGAACGAAAGCGACCTTGCACCCGTTGCGGGCCGCGGCCAGCGCCGCACCGATCCCCGCCGGCCCGCCGCCAACTACCACGACGTCGTACGGTCCCATTTCCTGCACGGACGCACTAATGCCTAAGTGCTCGAGCCGCTGGGCCGCGAGTTGCTCGATATCATTGGCGGGTTGGAAGTTACCGGTGGCCAGCACGACGGCGTCGCATCGCCCCCACCAGCCGGTCATGTCGTGCAAGCGGATTTCGACGTCGCCGGTCGCAAGCTGAAACGTCCCGCCGTCGATCCACCGCCACTTGTCGGAATCCGCCTTTCCGAAAGTCACGTCCGACGCCTTGCCGCCGACGGTCACCTGAAAGCGACCGGGGCTATGGTTCGGCAGCCAGTCGCGGCACCGCACCCACAAGCGGTATTTGCCATCGGCCGGGATCTTCGCGCTAGTCACGGCGTCGGCGACCGGCTTGCCCACGCCCGTGGCCAGCAGATAGGGCGAGCCCATCAGATCGACGTGCTGCGGGTCGTTGGACCATCGGCCCGTGTCGCTGAAGGTTTCGGCTTCGAGCCAGACAATCTGCGTGTTGTCGGCGGCGCCGGCCGCGGAAAGCAAGGCAAATGTCAGGGAGACCGATAGCAGGAGTGTCTTCACGGCAAGGTCTCCGTTTGGTAGCTTTTGGCCATCAGGTGTCACTGTACGATGGGCCTCCGAGCCCGTCGAATGCAGGGAACGTCGACTTTCCGACGGGCTCGGAGGCCCATCGTACACGACACTATACCACAGGCGGGCCGCCTTTGGCCACGACATGCTTGCACACAGACGAGACGCCTGTGCCACGACACTGCTCAGGCCCCGTCCGTCACGTCTTCGGGTGGGGGCAACTTGCGGAGCTCTTCCTTGGCTACCTTCTGGTTGCCGGTCTTGGGCAGGTGTGGGAGGAAGTCGACGTATTGCGGGACCTTGTAGTTGGGAAGCTGTCGGCGACACTGGCTCTGCACGTCGTCGACCGACAGTCCGCCCGGGGTGGTGCAGGCGACGAACGCGCGGATCGCTTCGCCGAAGATCTCGTGCGGCACGCCGACGACCGCCACCTCGACGACCTGGGGGAGCTGTGAGATGACGTCCTCGATCTCCTTGGGGCTGACGCGGTTTCCCATCGCTTTGATGAAATCGCGGGCGCGCTCGACCAGGAAGATGTAGCCGTCCTCATCGACGCGTGCCATGTCGCCGGTGAAGAGCTTGCCGTCGCGGAAGTAGCGCCCGGTTTCTTCGGGGTCGCGCCAGTAGCCGGCCGTGATGTTTCCGCCGGAGGCCACGATCTGGCCCACTTCATCGGAGCCGCCGCGTACCGGGCGGCCGTCGTCGCGAAGCACTTCCAGCCGCGTGTTCGGCAGGCCACGGCCGATCGAGCCGAGCTTGTCGTCGAGTCTCTCCGGCGGGAGGTAGCTCAGCCGGGCGGTGGCCTCGGTCTGGCCGTACATAATGAACGCTTGGACGTGGGGCAAGGCGAGTAGCAGCTCGCGGATGAACGGGTCGGGCAGTTTCCCGCCCGCCTGTTGCACCCATCGCAGCGCGGGGAACTCGCGACGCGCAAGGCTGGAGCGGCGCAGCAGAATCTGATACGTCGAGGGGACGCCGGCCATGCCCGTGCATTGCTTCTCGATCATTTCCTCGAGCACCGTTTCGGGAAAGAGGAAGCGGTTGTTGACGACCAGCGAGCCGCCCGCCGCCAGATGGGTGTGCAGCAGCGAGGCACCGTAGCAGTAGTAGAAGGGTAAGACGACCATCACCCGATCTTGCGGCGTCAGGGCCAGATACTCGGCGACGTCCTGCGTGTTGCACTGGATGTTGCGGTGCGAGACCATCACGCCTTTCGGCTCGCCGGTGGAGCCGGAGGTGAACATGATGGCGGCCAGATCGCGGCCCGGGTCGACTTCCGCGGGTGGGATATGGCCCGGTTCTTGCGAGCCCGGTTCGTCCGACTCGGGCAGCGGCTGCACGCCGCACTGCTCGGCCAGCGGGAGGACTTTCTTGCAGAACCGCTTCGAGACGAGGATGTGCTTCATGTCCGTGGCAGCGGCGATCCGGCGGAAGGCCCCGTCGCTACAATCGACCGGCAATGGAACCGCGCAGAGACCCGAGCGGATGACCGCCAGGTAGGCAGCGACGAAGAAGAACCCGTTCTCGGCGAGCAGTCCGACGCGGTCGCCTTTGGCAAGACGTTGCGCCGCCAGCCGTGCAGAGCAGACTTGCACGCGGTCGCGGAGTTGGCCGTGGGTGAGCAGGTCGCGGCCGAACCAGACGGCCGGCGCGTCGGCGTCGCCACCGGAGAGGATTGTTTCGGCGACGTTGGTACTGATGGATTCCGGCATGGCTAATAAGCGGCTCAAGGCCCTTTCTCCGGAGAAACCGGGCCGTTGCAGTGCGATCAGTCCGCCGCTGACTTTGCCCGAATCATTTCGAGGATCTTGCCCGCCGAGGTCATCTCCGTAATCTCGTCCACTTCAAACTCCAGCCCGAACGTTTCCTCGACGGCGCCGACCATGTTCATGTGGCCGAGCGAGTCCCAGAGCATCACGTCCTCGGGGACGAGCTTCTCGGTGAAGTCACCCGGGTCGAGTTGGAAGTTCTTCTCGAACAGGGCTGCAAACTGCTGCTCAACCGACATGGAGCTTCCCTATTGTGCGTGAGTGTCCGAACGACGGCCAACGTCCGGTTCTGTTTGTCGCGTGGCAGTCCTGAGCGGCGCGACTTACCCGCATGCGGCGCCAACGTAGCCGATTGTGCCAGCGGCGGCCACCCCCCCTGTGGTGGGGTCGCGGCGTTCGGCCCACCCAGAGGACCTATTCATTATAGCTCACAGTAGCGACGGGATCAAGAAATGCCGTTCCCTGACAAGCCGGAAACGGCGGGTTTCTCCGCCCAATGAACTGGTCTCACGGTGTTGCCGAACCGCTACAATCCGTTACTGCGTTTGCTCATCAAAGGAGATATAGTAGTAGACGGATTCCTCGTCAGTAAGAACTTCATCGACTGCGTACTTGCGCAGAGTATGCAAGAACCGGCATGGTGTGTTTCCCACATGGATGCTCGCGCGCAAGAACTGCATGCCGTTTTCACGACAGAGGTTCTCGGCGGCCTCCAGCAGGTAATGACTGGCGTGTGGGACCCTCAAGGTATGATCGACGCAGGTCGATGAGATGGTTGCCGTCTTACCCGGTGCGTGCGACGGTGCATTTTCAAGAGAGGGCTCTGGCTTGTTGCATCGGAAGGCCTTGGCACACACTCTCCCGACCGATCCGAAAAGCTGTTTTCTAACCCGGGCATCGGCCAAGAGCGTTGGGCGGCAGATCAAGGCACGAGCCAGGGCAAAGATGCGAGGCCAGTAGCGGTTGAGATCGTCGGAGAAGTAATCGAGCCGCCCCAGCACGTAGCCGGCCAATCTGTCGTTGACGAATACTCCGAACCCGAAGGACTTGCGATCCGTGAGGAAGAAGGTGTAAGTCGCTCGTATGAACCCACGGCCGAGGGCTTTCGACAGGTTGAATTCTTCTCGATAGCCGGTCATGTGGACCTCGACCATCGCGTGAAGGTCAGCTTCAGACAAGGCCCGTACCTCGATCTCGGGGCCCCTCGTCTGATCCCGGTTTTCATGAATGTTACACGGCATGGCGAGCGCACAGGTCCTGGATGACGTGGATGACGTGGTCCGATTCTTCTTTGCGCATATCGGGGAACAGCGGCAGGCTAATGAGTCGCTGCCACTCGGCAGTGGCTACGGGTAAGTGCTCCGGGCGCCAGGCGAATGTT
The DNA here is from genome assembly GCA_013202865.1 of Candidatus Nealsoniibacteriota bacterium. Lineage (GTDB taxonomy): Bacteria > Planctomycetota > Planctomycetia > Pirellulales > Thermoguttaceae > JABMRB01. Next base: position 8,469 of record JABMRB010000748.1, read on the forward strand.
TCGGCGTAGTACTTATGCAGGTGCAGCGGCCGCCAATGGACCGAGCAACCGACGCCGCATTTGTGGAGTTGTTCGATGAACGCGTTGCGGTCGATCGAGAGGCGGTCCAGTCGCAGGCGGACGGGAAACAAGTGCCAGGCGTGGACGCGATCGGCAAGCACCGCGGGCAGTTCCAGTTGCGGCAGGGTACCCAGCGCCTCGCGATAACCTTGGGCAATTGTCTCGCGCCCGCAACGCATCTGCTCGGCCCGTTTGAGTTGATGGTTACCGATTGCCGCCGCGACGTCGGTCATGTTGTACTTGAAGCCGGGTGCGACGATTTGGTAGTCCCAGGCGCCGCCGCCCACGTAACGGCCCCATGCATCGTGCGACAACCCGTGCAACGACATCTGCCGCATCCGGTCGGCTAGTTTTTGATCGGCGGTAACGGCCATGCCGCCTTCACCGGTGGTAATCGTCTTGTTGGCATAGAAGGAGAAGCAAGTCACGTCGGCGGTATTCTCACCGGCTCGTCGCCATGCGTGTTGGGTGCTCTTGCGGAAGGCGGCCGGCAATGCGTGGGCCGCGTCCTCGACCACCCAAAGGTCGTGCCGCTCGGCAAACGACTTCAACGCGTCCATGTCCACCATCAAGCCGCCGACGTGGACCGGGATGATGCCGACGACTGGAAGGGGCACATCGAGCGGGAGGTGGCCTTGGCGGAGTTGATCGAGTTTCCGTCCGGCATCTTCCAGGTCGATGTTCAGCGTAACCGGATCGCAATCGACAAGGATCGGGACGGCTCCCTGGTAGCGGACCACCTCGGCCGTGGCGGCGAACGTCATCGTCGGCACGAGCACACCCTGGCCCGGCGCGAGCTGCAACGCCTCGACGGCCAGATGCAGCGCGGAGGTACACGAGTTGGCCGCAACGGCATGTTCTGCGCCGACGCACTCGGCCAGCGCCGCCTCGAACTGCTTGGTGCGCGGACCGGTCGTCAGCCAGCCGGAGCGAAGGCACGCAACGACCTCCTCAATCTCCGCTTCCGCGATCGACGGTCGAAAATAGGGAACTTCCATCTGTACTTTGTTATCCGATACTAACGCAGGCTATCCAGTATTGGCACGGCGGGCGCCAAAAACCAGCGGGGGACTCCCCCCTGATTGGCAGCAAAACGCCCCAATTTGACGTGATCGCACACTGTGCAAAGCTACTCCGGTAAAAAGGGGGTGTCAAGGCGGGTCACTTTCGGGGGTCTTTCCGACGACAGCGTCACACTTTCGCCGGCCGATCCGGTCTCTGACGATTATCACTATCGTTGTAACGATGATGCTGAGATCCAGCGGCAACGACGACCGCCGGATGTACTCTTTGGCAAGTTCGATCTTCTCGGGCAGTACGTGTTGGACGTACTGCGCGTGCGGGTCGTCGGCCAGGGCAAGCACGGCGGCCTCGTCGCGATACTTGATCGAAGCCAGATCGGTGATTCCCGGACGCACACGCAGGATCTCTGCGTAGTCTTCTGCGAACAGTTCGACGTAGCGAGGTACTTCCGGGCGGGGGCCGACGAGGCCGACAGCAGCCGAGACTTCAGAAGAAGTTAGAGGGGAGCAGTCTCCTTCACAGACCCTCGCGTGGGGAGCGCCGGGTAACGCATCCAACAAGTGTATCGTCGGGGTCTTCTTCGTTCCTTTATAGGATGAAAAATTCACTACGAAAAGAAGCTAAATCTTTTAGTCTATCGGTCCACCCCCTTAGGCTAGCGGGCCCGCTGTTGAGGGTTCGATTCCTGTGAAGGGACGAAGAAAAAAGCGATGCACAAAAATGTTGAAAGAAATGCGAGTCTAAAAAGAAAAAACAATACAAACACGTCACAACCTCTGTGGCAATTTATATGGTTAAACGTAGTCTCTCGAAAGAGGGATTTACAA
>JABMRB010000749.1 GCA_013202865.1 Candidatus Nealsoniibacteriota bacterium
CCCCACCAGCCGGGTCTGACTTGCAACGCATCCAAGGGTGCGGAAAATGGGCCTAGGAAAGGGTTGCGTTCTTCCAAATTTCCAGTAGTATAGGTGATTGAGGGTTGGATCTCCTTTACTGACGCAACCGCTTTCCGCTCGACAGAGGCATCTTTCCGCATCCCGAACCGACCGTCAACCTGTGGCGGTGATTCTCCGGGATGCTGTGTAGCGACTCCTTAGCTGGGGTCGGTTACCCATGATTTCCATTGGTAGTGATAGTACATCTTGGTTTTGATATCAGGGGTGATGAGTCGCCCCGTAACCTCGGAGGAAAGAGACATGAGACATTGGATTATTGTTTTGGCCCTACTGGCAATCCTGATCGGTGTGGGACAGGTGGACGCTGAGGTCTTCACCGGTGCGACCTTTGACACCAACGGAAATGGCAGTGCCAGCGTTGACCCGGCATTTGAACCGGGCAGCGAAGAAATTCGCATTTTCAAGGAATTCACGGCCATGGGGCCCATCGACACCCAGTTCAGCTTGGAACCCGGTGGTGCCAGCATCATGGGTTTGTTCATCAGGGAAGAAATCACCAACAATACCGGCGTTGCCTGGGGTGACTATCACTTCCAACTCGGCTTCGGTTTAGGGGATGAATTCACGCCGTCCGGTGTTGACGACGGGTTGTCTTTTGTCATAGACAATCCGATGCTGTATCAATCTGACCACAGCATCGCGTTTCCCAACAACCTTCCAGGTAATCCGGATGGGCAGGGCTGGGACTCGTGGGATTTCTGGGGTGGCAACGTGCAGCCGAATGGCACGGTTATCCTCGGGCTTCAACTCGCAGACACCGGCCAGCGCAGCTCCTTCACTCTTCGCCAGCAGCCGTCGCCCATCCCCGAACCCTCCACCCTCATCCTCTTAACCATGGGTGCCGTTGGCCTGCAGGCGTATGGCTGGCGGCGTAGGAAAGCGGGTAGCAGACCGTGAGGGTGAACTGCTGAAAGAATAACATAAACCACAAGGATTACTGGTACTCCCCACTCCCCACCTCTACTCCATCCGATCGACCGCCTGATCCAGCAGGGCGGAAAGATTGCCTAGCGAGCGTAACCGGGCGACCACGTCGGCATGGGCGAAGATTCGCACTCGCTTGACGTAATCGTCGAACTGCTCGCGGGCTAACGCCCGGACGACCGGCGAAACGTCGCCCAACGGGCGATGGCGGTGCTGTTTGGGGAACTGGATCTGAACGTCGAACTGGACCTCGCGGGTGACCGGCGGGGCGTCGAAGAGGATCTGGTGCGGCGCGATCACCCGACCGCAAGCCGTGCTGGCAATCGCGGCGAATTGCTCGGCACAGGCCGCCAGCCAGGGATACGGACGCCGCGCGAGTCGCTTGTAGAGTTCGGGCTGTTCAAAGAGACTGTATTGGGCCAGCCGCTTGTAGAGCACCCGCGTGGGACCGAACAGCCCGCGGAGCAACTCGCCGGCCGGCCCGTCGCCGGCCGTTTGCCGCATCTCGGCGATCATCGGCCCCTCGGTCATGCGGAACAGGCCGTCGAGGTCCAACGCCCCGTGCAGCAGGTAGAACGCCCGTTGCAGCATGGCCGTGGCCGAGCGGACGCCATGGTGCCAGTAGACCTCGCTGAACATGACGTATCGGGCGAAGACCATCAGTTCGGCGGCCGTTTTGCCCTTGTTGGAGATCGCCAGGGCGTCGCCCGCCTCGTTCAGGCACAGGCTACCGAGCAGCCGCTGTTGGTCGAAGTGGCGGCCGTAGGGTACGCCGGCGTGCAGGCTATCGCGGAAGAGGTAGTCCATCTTGTCGATGTCGATCGGCCCGGAGAGCATGCTGGTGAGGATCCGCGAGGCCGTGTCGCGGGGCTTCTCGCTCAGCAACGCAACGACCTCCCGCGGGCCGACGGCCCATTCGTCCCGGATCACGTCGGTCAACTCGCCTTCGAGCAGGAAACTGTTGGCGAACAGTTCGTGGCTGGGTACGCTGGGTAGGCAAAGGTCTTCGATCGGGTGGCAGAACGGCCAGTGGCCCAGGTCGTGCAGCAAGGCGGCCAGGATGAACAGTTCCGCATCCTCGGGCCCGACGGCCGCGGTGAATCGCTCGTCGCCGGAGAGTTGCCGCAGATAGAGCAGCGCCAGCCGATAGACCCCCAACGAGTGCTCGAATCGGGTATGAATCGCTGCCGGGTAGACCAGCGACACCAGCCCAAGCTGGCTGATCCGGGCAAGCCGACGGAACTCGGCCGTGTCGATCACCTGCCGAACGCGATCGGTCAGCGGGACGTCGAGTTCGGGCGGGATGCGAATGATGCCGCGTCGGGCGTCCAGGGCGGCCACTTCCGGGATGTCGCGGATGATGCTCATTAAGTACTCGTATGGGGATTGAGCTATGAGCTATGAGATTTGAGCTATGAGCAGTGAGCAGTGAGCAGTGAG
>JABMRB010000750.1 GCA_013202865.1 Candidatus Nealsoniibacteriota bacterium
AATACGCCGTTTCGACATGAGGGTATTGTCGCAGCGCGCGCCGCCGAGCCTGCAATCCTCTCGTTGCTTCGCAACACGGACACATTTGCCGACTGAGCGTATTCGATGGCAAACCCTGCTGCGGCAAAGTGTCCGTGCCACCCGCGGCTCCTGATCTTCGGGCTATCGCGAGGCAAGAAAGCTGATGTCGTCAGTAGTGGGGTGATACTGGTGGTCACGGATGTCTTCGTCCGTTCGATCAAATGCCCGCAATACGTAGCCGGGCATTGCAATTGACCACGGACCATCGCCGGTCAGATTGATGGCTTTGGCGATTTCTTCAGTGAATTCGAGTATGCCGAGCAGAAAAGTGCGTTTCACCGTTTCCTTGTCCACGGTCGGGAAGCCCGGCTGGTTTGGATCAGTCAATACCCGCTCGACAGCCGCACTTTCGTAGCACTGCGTCACAAATCCGACACAACTGTACGAATGGTGCCTTTTGACATCTGAAACGGGGTCTTCCTCGACCTTGAACGCGGGATGTGCAATGTAGCGACACTCCGTGAAAAAACGGGCCCACTTCAACTCCTCGCCGGGACGCAGTTGCGGCCGTGCCGGGCGCGTCGCTGCCGGGAAGAACACAGAAATCTTGCGATGCCAACGGCGCATCCCCTGCCGCTCGTCCTCGCTCAGGTCCTCCAATCTCGCCACGACGTGAGCAGCTACGGTCTCCACAGTGTGGGGAGCTTCCTCTGCAATGCCCTCCGGCACATCCTCGCTGGCAACCGGATCTGGTTCCAGTGAAGTCAACGGAGGTCCCATGTGATACACGGGAACACGGTCGTTATACTTCATGGAAGCCATATCCTTGGCAAGAACGGCCAAATGCCTCACAATGCCGCCGTGGCGAGAGCCCACAATGGTCCACGCAGACTGTTGTACCGGTTCGTCTCGTGGTAGTTCGATTACAGGCACGGCTACCCTGATGTCGCAATTGCTTGAGCGAAACGGTTATCGATTGGGCTCAGATGCGACCCTTTGCAGCACATCCAAAGCGTCGCACACGGCACGGGCAGAGTCCGGCGAGGGCGCGGAATCGGGCGTTGACCATGCTGTCCGTGTTTCACTCAAGAACTGTTGCAGTTGCTTACCGACCCAGGCTTTGCCAATCTCTCTCACGCGTAGCACGAATCGCGAAGCGATCGGATCCCCAAGACGGATCAGAGCTTCAAGAGCGGTCAGCCCCAAATCGAAGTCCTCTTCCGATCTCGCGAGTGTTTCCGGCCGGAAGAAGAAGCCCACCATCTGCTCCAACTCATTGCGCAATGATCCAAGGTCTTTACGAAGCGAGACGGACGGAGGCGCCGTGGCAAAGGCATTTTGGATGGTTTGCAGGGCGATCAACCGTACTCGCAGGGGATAGTCCGTGCCCAAAAAGCGGACTATTTCGCTAAGATTCACCTTGTTGTCAATCAGCGACCCGTAACGGCGCAGCGCCGCCTCTTGTGCGAGTCTTGACCGAGGATGCCATTCCGAACTTAGATCTGCTACATGACGTGCAAGGAGACTTCCCAAGCGTTGGCGCTGCGCTGGATCAAGAAAGTCCAAGTGCTCGGTAGCAAAGATCAACGTGTTGCGCCACGTAGGCTTCAGATTGTCTCTAGCAAGTTCCTCAACGACAAATGGGGCAAGACCTGAACGTTCACTCTCACGCCGCATCAACTCCGTGAATGCCTTGGCTCGAATCGCAACTGATCGTTCCGACCTGAGGATCTGCCAGAGTTCCGACGACGTCAGGTCCGGGATACCTAGACGCGGTTGAGCCGCCTTCGGTGATTTCGTTGGCCGCTCGTCCCGAAACAGCTTCGCGAAATGACTGTAGTCCAGTCCGGCCAGTTCCTCTGCCGTGTAGCCTTCCGGATTGTATTGTTCTCGCACCTCCTTCCACACAAGCTTACCGGGTTCGGGTTCAACCTTCGAAGTCAAGAACTTCTGGTAGGCGGGAGTCGCACCCGTCGTCTCGGGGAAAGTGGTGGTCTTGCTGTCGGCCATTGGGTGCCCTCTAATCTTTCAGCTTCAAGAATCTGCGAAGTGCGGCCATTTCCTTCTTGGCAGCCTCGAACATATTGATGAGATACTCCACATCGCTTTCATCGGCCTGAAAGTAAACGTCCTTAAAAGGACCTTCATCTAACGTGATGGCGATCGAGGCCACCGTGGTCGTGTCGACAACTTTCGGCTCGAATTGCCCAATCGGAGTACCACGCCGATAGAAATCCTCTCTTACCGAGCGGACTTCGACTGTGACGCCGCAACTGCCGAAAGCGGGGAGCACTCCCGCGGCCGCTCGCCTTCGTTGAACCTCCGGCTCGACCTCGGTCGCCAGGTCTGACCTGATGCTAGCAACCATTTCCTCGAAAACGGGACACGTCGAATCACTCAAGTGGCCCGCTTCTTCCAGGTCGCTTGCCCAAAACTCCCAATCGGAGTCCGGCACGTCCCTGCTAAGAAACGCTTTCAGCAGAAAATCCATTATACCTAGAGCATGATGCACTTTGTCACGACCTGCTTGCCGATCATTGACGAGCTCTTCAATCAATCGCTCCGTTTCTGCTTTGCCCTCGGCAAGATGAATGAGTGGTAGCACTTTCAGGCAGGCGCGTCGATCCTCTTCACTGAGCTGCAGCGTGTCGGCCAATTCTCTGATAAAAGCCTTCGCAGCACTGGAACCAGGATCGTCCAGAACGCGGGAAATCAATCGCGACTTCATAACACTACCGCACTAGGGAATCATGTGTGAATGTTAGGCGAATCTACTAAGTTTAGCTTGTCTGGCGTATAGACACAACCTCTACAATCGATCCTCGCAGTATCCAGTAGGGGGGGGGGGGGGGGGGGG
>JABMRB010000751.1 GCA_013202865.1 Candidatus Nealsoniibacteriota bacterium
ACTACGACCACTGCAAAGGCTGCGGAATCTGCGCGAAGGAATGCCCGGGGAAATGTCAGGCGATTGAGATGAAGTTGGATGAGGGGGAGTAGGAAGGCAGTGGGCAGTAAGTGGCAAACGCCCCCCGACTGCGTTCGGGGGGGTAGATTGTGGAGAGTGGAGAGTTATCAGTTATCAGTAGTCAGTTATCAGTAGTCAGGAAATATAGGACGCGTCGATTCTCTGCTGCCTGCGACAACAGAAAACCGAAAACAGAAAACCGAAAACTGAAAACTCCAAACTCCTCCCATCGAGGAAAAATATGCACAAACAAATCGCACTGACCGGTAACGACGCGGGGGCCGAGGCGCTTAAAGACGTCAACCCGGACGTGGCGGCCGTGTTTCCGATTACGCCGCAGACCGAGTTGATGCACAAGTTCTCGTCGTTCGCCCATGACGGTGTCGTGGAGACGGAGTTGATCCACGTTGAATCGGAGCACAGCGCCCAGAGTGCGTGTTTCGGCTCGGCGGCGGCCGGTGCGCGGACGATCACAGCCACCTCGTCGCAGGGTTTGATGCTGATGGCCGAGATCTGCGTGCTGACCGCTTCGACGCGGCTGCCGGTCGTGATGCCGGTGGTCAACCGCGCGATCAGCGCACCGATCAACATCCATTGCGACCATAGCGACTCGATGTTCTGCCGCGACTCGGGCTGGATCCAGCTCTATTGCGAAGATACGCAGGAGGTCTACGACACGGTGATCCAGGCCTTCCGCATCGCCGAGCACCCCGACGTGCTGCTGCCGGTGATGGTCTGTCTCGACGGGTTCATCATCAGCCACACGATGGAAGGGCTCGAAGTGATCGGGCCCGAGGCAACGCAGAAGTTCGTCGGGCCGTACGATCCGGCGTTCAGCCTGCTGAACACGGTCGACCCGATCTCGATCGGGCCGCTGCACCTGGCCGAATACTACTTCGAATGCCGGCGCCAGATGATCGAGGCGATGGACAACGCCCGACGCGTGATCGTCGAGGTGGGCCAGGAGTACGGCGAACTGACCGGGCGGACGTACGGCCATCTCGAACGCTACCGGCTCGACGACGCCGAGGTGGCGATCGTTGCGATCGGCTCGACCTGCGGCACGGCCAAGGTGGCGGCCGACAAGATGCGAGAGAACGGCATCAAGGCCGGCGTGCTGCGGTTGCGGACGTTCCGGCCGTTCCCCGGCGAAGAGATCGCCGAGGCGCTCTGCGGCGTCGGTGCCGTGGCCGTAATGGATCGGTCGGTCTCCTACGGCCTGCGTGGCGGGCCCGTGTTCAGCGAGATCCGGTCGTTTGCCGGTGCCGATGCGCCGCCGATGATCAGTTACATCTACGGCATCGGCGGCCGCGACGTTTACACTCGCGATCTGGAAGCGATCTTTGAGGACCTCGCACGCATCGGCCGCTCGGGCGACTGCGGCGAAGTGTATCGATACTTGGGGCTCAGAGAATAGGAATCAACGCATCATGGCGATCAACCTGAAGAAGATGGCGGCCAATCGCGAGCTGCTCGCCGGCGGGCACCGCTCTTGTGCCGGATGTTCGGCGCCGGCCGTGCTGCGACAGGCCTTGCACGTTTCCGGTCCGGAGACGATCGTAGGATTTGCGACCGGCTGTATGGAAGTCTCGACGACGATCTATCCATTCACGTCGTGGCGAGTGCCCTTCATCCACTGCGCGTTTGAGAACGTCGCAGCCACACTCAGCGGCGCCGAGGCGGCCTTCCGGGTGCTGAAACGCAAGGGCCGCCTCCCGGAGGACAAGAAGCTCAACTTCATCGCGTTCGGCGGCGACGGCGGAACCTACGACATCGGGTTCCAGTCGCTTTCCGGGATGATGGAGCGTGGGCACGACATGCTCTACATCTGCTACGACAACAACGCGTACATGAACACGGGCATCCAGCGATCGAGCGCGACGCCGCGAGGGGCGGCCACCAACACGAGCCCCACCGGCAAGGTCGTTTCCGGCAAGCAGCAGCAGCGCAAGGACATGACCGCTTGCATGATCGCCCACAACATCCCTTACGTTGCCCAGGCCTCGGTCTCGAACCATATCGACTTCATGCGCAAGGTAGCCCGGGGTTTGGAGGTCGACGGGCCGGCGTTCATCAATATTCTGGCCCCGTGCCATCGCGGCTGGCGTTGCAAGCCGGAGGATTCGATCGAGGTGGCCCGGCTGGCGGTCGAGACCCGCTACTGGCCGCTGTTCGAGGTGGACGACGGCCGCTGGAAGATCAACCGCAAGCCCAAGGAGGTGGTGCCGGTGGCCGACTGGTTCAAGCTCCAGGGCCGATTCCGGCACCTGCTCAAAGAGGACCCCGACGGCATTCTCGACTGGCACCAGGAGAAGATCGAAAAGAACTGGAAGTCGCTGCTACAACGGGAGCAGGAGAGTCAGATCGAGGGGTAGGCGTTGCGATCGATTCGCCAGGCGAGCCGCGGGGTTTATCCCCGCGCCGGGAGAACACGGGAAATCGCCGGGCGCACCGAGGCAGCGCGGGGGCAAGCCCCGCGGCTCGCTCGCTTACTTCCTCCGATACAGACAGAGGGCGAGAACGCTTGCAACGAGCAGCCAAATCGTTGCCGGCTCGGGAACTCGCGTAAGACTGGCTTCGCCGACGATCATGTTGCCGTCGTAGTTCTGGCCATGGACCCAGGGTGCGAAATAGGTGCCGACGGCCGGGTCGCCGGGCAGGATCTCGAAGTCCATAGCGCGAGTCTGCCATACGCCGTCGTCGGCCGCGGTGAGTTCCACCCAGTCGGTGCCGGTGAGAAAGTCGTAGTGATCGTCAGCCCAAGGGTCGGCCGGATTGTCGGCCCAATAAAGATCGAGTGAGATCCAATTGTCGCCCCCAATCAAATCCACACCCGTGAGCGTAACCGTGTACGTGTATTGCCCAGGCTCGACCGGTTGCTCAAATCGAGTAATGCACGAATCCCATCCAGCCTCGCCATTCCAACTGGGAAACTTCACGCCCACGATACCGCCGGAGCCGTCGCCGATCGCCGAGACGTTCATCAACACCGGCTCGACGCCATACCCGTAGTAGTCGCTATACTGCCAGCCGGTGGGAATGACGGCCGCCGTGTCGCCCGGGTTGGGGACCAGTGCGGCGTCGTCCTCGAAATCGCCGTTTTCGTAAATGGTCTCCGCTTGGGCCGCGACGGTCACCAGAGCGACGGCCAAGAGCATCGATATCCAAGTGCATTTCTTCAGCATCGCAACACCTCCCATGGAGTTTGTAACAGGCGCAAGGTCCAACCGTATCCAGTGCGACGAAGACAGGCGGTCTTCGCCGGTTGCAGGTCGTAGGGAATTGACTCTGTCGGAGTCAGTTTTCGTAACACACCGCGAAAGAGAATTGCTAGCGCCAAAGGTGGGCTTGCGGATTCGGGTGCGACGCTACCTCGTAGAGGGATGACAGTACGGTTCTAAGTTCACTAGAATCACCATCGTTTGTCAACCACCGGCCGGTTCCCATAACCTAGAATTCCATGAGGTCTATCTACCGGCAGGGCCAGCGCGCACTCTAGGTAAAGTGGGCTGGCGCGGTAAGGGCGATGTTTGTATAACCGAGCGTAGTTCAATTGGAGGTAACTGAAAACGCAAGGAGGGTTCGGGGATGAGAA
>JABMRB010000752.1 GCA_013202865.1 Candidatus Nealsoniibacteriota bacterium
CCCCATGACCGACCCCTTGCTCTATCTAACCGCCGTGCTGGGCCTGGGCGTTGCCGCGCAATGGCTGGCGTGGAAGGCTCGGCTGCCGGCGATCCTGGTGCTGCTGATCTTTGGTTTTGCGCTGGGGTACTTTGCCGGCTCGCCCGATAAACTGATCGACCGCGAGTTGCTCTTTTCTATGGTGTCGTTGTCGGTGGGGGTGATCCTGTTCGAGGGCGGGTTGAGTTTGCGGCTGAGTGAGTTGCGTGAGACGGGCCGGGCTGTGCTCGGGCTGGTGACCGTCAGTGTGCTGGTCACGTGGGTGCTGACGACGGTGGCGGCGCGGTACGTGTTGAACTTCACGCCGGCCATGGCGGCGTTGGCCGGGGCGATCCTGGTGGTGAGCGGGCCGACGGTGATTGTGCCCTTGCTAAGGCACGTGCGGCCGGTCCGCCGGGTCGGATCGGTGGTGAAATGGGAAGGGATCGTCAACGACCCGATCGGGGCCGTGCTGGCGGTGCTCGTCTTCGGGGCCGTGGCGACCGGTGGATTGCGCGAGGCGACCACGGTGGCGGCCGGCCAGATTGCGGGTACCGTGGCGGTCGGCGTCGGCATTGCGGCCGTCGTTGCGGTGGCGCTGGTCCAATTGCTGAAGCGATACTGGATTCCCGACTTTCTGCACAACGCCGTCTTCCTGGCGGCCGTGGTCGTGGCGTTTGCCGTCTCGAACCACCTCTACCACGAGGCGGGACTGGTGACCGTTACACTGCTGGGTGTGATCCTGGCCAATCAGAAGACGGTCACGGTCAAGCACGTCGTCGAGTTCAAGGAGAACCTTCGCGTGCTGTTGATCTCGGTGCTGTTCATCGTGTTGGCCTCGCGGCTGAAGCTGGACGATTTAACGGGGGTCGGTTGGCGGGGGCCGGTCTTCCTGGCCGTGTTGATTCTGGTGGTTCGCCCGGCCGCCGTCTTTCTGGGCACGATCCGGGCCGGCTTGCATTGGCGCGAGCGGCTGTTTCTCGCCTGGATCGCCCCGCGGGGGATCGTCGCTGCGGCGGTCGCCTCGGTCTTCGCGCTGCGCATGGACAACGCGGAACAACTCGTGCCGGTTGTTTTCCTGGTGATCGTCGGCACGGTGGCCGTCTATGGGTTGACCGCCGCTCCGCTTGCCCGCTGGTTGAGGATCGCCGATCCGAATCCGCAGGGCATACTCTTTGCCGGGGCCGCGCCGTTTGTGCAAGCGATTGCCTCGGCCGTGCAAAAGGCGGGCTACGACGTGCTGCTGGTCGACACGGGCCCGCGCAACATTGCCACGGCGCGGATGGCCGGTCTGCCCACCTGCTGGGCCAGCGTGCTCTCGGAGTACGCCCGGGAGCAGATCGATCTGGGCGGTATCGGGCGGCTGGCGGCGATGACGCCCAACGACGTGGTCAACGCCCTGGCGGCCCGGGAGTTCGCCGAGGTGTTCGGCCGGGCCGGTGTCTATCAGCTCGCACCCCGATCGGCGGACATCGACCGTCAGGCGTCGATCTCTGCCGACCGCATGGGCCGGGTGCTCTTCGGCAGCGAGTATCACTACGGACGGCTGGCCCAGCGCCATGCGGCCGGGGCAGTGGTCAAAGCCACGAAGCTCACCGACGAGTTCGACTACGACGCCTTCACGGATCTCTACGGCCGAACGGCCATGGTGTTGATGATTATCGAGGAGACCGGCGCGTTGACCGTTTGCGCCGTCGACAACCCGATCACACCGCGGGCGGGCCAAACGCTGATCAGTCTGGTCGACCCGGCGGCGTCGGTTGTCGAGGCGTGAGCGTGCGATCGTCGCTGTCGCCGAGGCCCGGATTGCGGCCCTAAGCAGGCATAGCCCGATCTCAGGAAGGGCATCTTCTGTCAGATTCCCAAGATTCTCGGATTCCTGTTGGGGGGGACTGGGGGGCTCGAAACGGTTGATAAATTGATCTAATCTGACATAATAGTGGCTGTTGTGGCCACTTAGCGATTCGGGCCGTTGGGTTTCAGGCGGGTTCTGAGACCTTTTTCGCAAACGTGTTTTCTTGGAGGAGTGATTCCCATGCGTAACAAGACCGTTTCGACAATCGTAGCAGTAGCGCTCGTAGCGATGCTTGCCCTATCGACCAACATCGCCCGCGCGGCAGATCTTACGTGGGGCGGCGGCGACGGCGTTTGGAACACGAGCACTGCGAACTGGGGAGGCTCGACGTTTACGGACGGCGGCGTCGACAACGTCACCTTTAATAACCTGGCGGGAGGCACGATCACCATCGATCCCCTCATGACGCCCCTGTCGACCACCGTCAACACGGCCGAGGGGACGACGTACACTTTCGTCGAGAGAGACTTCAACAGTGTCGATCACATGATTGACGGGGGCACGCTGGTGAAGGATGGCCCCGGCACGCTGGCACTCGGTCTCGGTGGTGACAATGGTCTCCCCCCCTGGGGAAGCAACGCCTTTTCAAACGGCTTCTCCGCCGTATCGGTCAACGCCGGCACCCTGATATATCGCGGCAGGCAGGCGTTCGGCCCGGTAGACGACCCGAATACGCCCGAGGTAGAGCCGACGACAACCGTAACCATGGCTGGCGGTACCACGCTCATCCAGGACCGGCAGGAGGGTAACGGCCCACAAGTGGCCGTGCTCAACCCGTTTGTTCTAAGCGGTGGCAATGTGAACGTGGAGGTCTATTGGGGCAATAAGGATATCTGGCTTAGCGGCGCGATCTCGGGCAACGGCGGTTTTAACGTGTCGGGCGGCGGCAGGGGCTTTACGCTTGGCGGCGACAACAGCTTCACGGGCGGTGTGGTCGTGCAAAACAGCGACGCCCGTTTCATGATTAACCATCACAACGCGCTGGGCACGGGAACGCTAACGTGGGAGCAATCCAACGCAGGTTGGCAAGGGTTTAGGGCTACGGCCGACCTCAGAGCCAATGACACCTACCCGGACGGCGTGCCCAATGACGTCGCGATCGGCCAGGACGCGATCTTCGCCGTGCATGGCGACGGCAACATGGAGCTTTCCGGCGTGATCTCGGGTGACACCGGAAGCCTTATTAAGCGCCACGCCGGCATTCTGATACTCTCCGGCGACAACACCTACGCCGGTGGCACGATCGTCCAGTCCGGAACGCTCACCGTCGACGGATCACTTGCCGACTCTACCATGACCATCGACAACGGTCCGCCAGGCGGCCATGGCACGACTACCCCCGGCGTCGTCGATGGAAGCGGTACGCTCAACTTCAATATCGACGGCGCAACGTCCGACCTGATCGAGGTGATCAACGGCGGCACGCTCGATATCACGGAACTGAATATCGCCTTTAGCGAGGTCGGCAGCGGCTTCACCGAGCCGGTCTATGTGCTAGTCGACTACGGTGTTGTCGATGTAGATCCGGGTATTCTGATCGGTACAGAGTTCGCCAGCGTAACCGGCGCTGCCGCCGGCTACGAGATCGACTACGATTATCTCGGTGGTGGCAACCAGATCGCGCTGGTCGCGAGCCTCGAAATGATCTGGGACGGCGGCGACTTCGACTGGGCCGCTGCCAAGTGGAACACCGGTGATACGCCCATTGCCAACGCCCCCATGATTATCGAGGCCGCTGGCAGCATCGTGACGGTCGCCGAGAACTTCACGAGCGGTGAACGCGGACCCGCTGCCTCGGTCACCCTCGGCGAAACCGGTACCGCCTCGCTCATCGTCAACGACGACAAAACGTTGGAGGTGATCGGTGACGTCGCCGTCGGCCCCGATGGCACATTGCAAGTCGACGGCACGCTGACCGCCGCCAGCGCAACGGTCGCCGGAACGTTGGCCGGCAGCGGCACGATCAACGTCGACGTCGATTCTTCGACCGAGGTTACCGGCATCGTTGCCCCGGGCCCCATCGTCTCGGGCGTTTCCGGCATTGGCACGTTGACGCTCGGCAACGGCGAAATGGGATTGGACCCGACCGCGAGCTTCAACGCCCAGGTGAGTCTGGCGGTAGTCAATTCGGTGCAGCCCGACAAGAGCACAAAGCTCGCGACCGATCAGATCGTCCTGTCCGACGAAAATGTGGCACTACAGATCGGTGGAACGCTGGCGATCAGCAGCCTCGGCGATCGCACCGACGCCGGGTATTGGGCCGCCTCGCCGGTTATCATCGACAATGCTCAGCGCGGGGTGATCGGCGTTACCGGTACACCTCCGTACACGGGCCGGGAGTTCAACGCGGTCACGCCGGCGCCCCCGGCATCGGGCGAACCGGCCTTACATCTGGGGCAAGGACTCTTCCTGCGGCCCGGCGCCGGCGTCACTTACGTGAGGCCCGG
>JABMRB010000753.1 GCA_013202865.1 Candidatus Nealsoniibacteriota bacterium
GCCGCATCCTCCGCGGGCTTCCGCCCTCGGCTATCGCTTTCCGCAACGAGTGATCCTTCTTTCCCCCCAGCCCCTAATCCCCAGCCCCCAACTCCCCCCCATGTCCTACTGGGAAAACAAGACCGTGCTCGTCACCGGCGGGTCCAGCGGACTGGGCCGCGTGATTGCCGATGGGTTCGGCCGCGTGGGTGCCAATGTGGTCATCGCGGCGTTGGAGGCCGACGCGGTCCGGCGGGCGGCTGAGGAGATGACGGCCGACGGTGTCAATACGCTGGGCGTCCATGCCGACATTACGCGGCAGGAGGACGTCGACCGGCTGTTCGAGCAGGCCCTGGAGCGGTTCGGCCGGTTGGACGTGCTGGTCAACAACGCCGGACGCAGCATGCGGGGCAAGGTGCTCGATACTACGCCGGAGCAGTTTCGTGAGTTAATGGAACTGAACCTGATCGCCCTGGTCCGCTGCACGCGAGCGGCCGTACCACACCTGTTGAAGCGTCGTGGCCACGTGATCAACATCGGCTCGCTGGCGGCCAAGTCATCCGCCCGATGGGTGGGGGCCTACCCGGCCACCAAGCATGCCGTGGCGGCCTATTCGCAGCAGCTTCGCTTGGAATTGGGCGGCGAGGGCCTGCATGTGCTGTTGGTC
The DNA here is from genome assembly GCA_013202865.1 of Candidatus Nealsoniibacteriota bacterium. Taxonomy (GTDB): domain Bacteria; phylum Planctomycetota; class Planctomycetia; order Pirellulales; family Thermoguttaceae; genus JABMRB01. The sequence continues at coordinate 647 of JABMRB010000753.1, forward strand.
TGTCCGGGTCCGATCGCAAGGGACGATCCGCGGCTCTATCCGCTCGAAGGCCTCGAAGACGTCCCCGACCGCGCCCGGGCCCCCGGTGCCGGCGTGAAGGTCCGCGGCATCGACCCCGAGAAGCTCGTCGCCGCCATACTTCGCGCCTGCGAGCGTCGTCGTCCGGAGCTGGTCATGCCCGGCAAAGCCCGCCTACTGTTCGCAATTTCCCAGCTTTTCCCCCGTTTGGGTGATTGGATCGTGCTGCGGAAGACTTAACTTGGCAAAATGGCCTCGGCATCCCCGCGTTTTCGTGCTGTGCCGCGACCGATTCTTGGCGTGATCGCACTCCACCTGCGTGCCCTGATTTCGCGTATCTGATCGCGCGAATCCAGGTAGAGAAGATACGCGATGAACGCCACGATGAAGCACGGCACCGACCAGATTGACGCCGGACCGGCGAAGAGCGTTGCGATCCCGACCGCAGTTAGTACGATCGCCGCGGCCAGCCGGAGTCGTTTCCATCGCGTCACCCGTTTGGCCAACGCATCGTTCCATTCCGTTGCCGTCGATTGGGCAGAGTTCTCACTGCCGCTTGACAGGGTTTCCATTACCCACTCCTTGTTCGCCAGGCTAGATTCGGCCCCGCACCTCCAGGCTGGCAAGTCCTTTGGCAAACCAAACACCCAATTCGATGAAATCCTTGATCTTGGCCGGCTCAAACCCTGCTTCATTGAGCATCATCGCAGCAAGTGCGTTCCAGTCGTCGTCGGTCAAATCGTCTGGCACCCCAAGCAGTTCTTGACTTGCCCAGGTTCGGATCAACCTTTCAAGAACGTGCCATCTCCGACGATCCCAGTAGTATCTAACTATGTAGATGGCCAGCGGAACCAAGACAACGGTAGTTGCCCCGGAAAGGACAACCCACCAACTTGTCAGAGTTGCGACGTCCAAGTCCTGCGACTCCTCTGCATGGGGCATCCGAATTCGGCATGATTGTAGGGGCCGGAGTCTGTAGTTGCAAGACGGAAAAACGGGAGTCGAAACTCTTGCCGACGGACAATTCTGCAATCTCTGGACCGCTGCCTCCAGGAGTTGGTCATCCTCGCCAAAGCCCACCTATTTATTGTTCGCAGTCCCCCAGATTCCTCAACGATTGGGCGATTTGATAGTGACCAAGACGATGTAGTTCGGAAGGCCAATAAGGGAACCGTTCTATTGTCGGAAAGGATGTGCAATTGCCGAGAAAAATGGCCAGCAACCCCATTGCAGCGTCGCGTCGAATCTGGCACCATACATGATCATGTGAGTTCCAGTGCAGAAACCGCCGCGGAACAGCACCCCAGAATGGGGACTGCTCCACCCGAAGGATGGATATAATGGCCGCTTTTCCCGACGTTGCGAAGATCAAGTTCGAGGGCCCCGATTCGACCAATCCGTTGGCATTCCGCGTCTACGACGAGAATGAGGTGGTCGAAGGCAAGACGATGAAGGAGCAACTCCGCTTCTCGGTGGCCTATTGGCACACCATGCGGGGAACGGGTGCCGATCCGTTCGGGCCCGGCACCATGCTCCGGCCGTGGGAAGGGCCCGAGGATACGGTCGACAATGCGATCAATCGGGTGAAGGCGGCCTTCGAGTTCATCGAGAAGCTCGGTGCCCCGTTCTTCTGCTTCCACGACCGCGACGTCGCGCCCGAGGGCGATACGCTGGCCCAAAGCAATAAGAACTTCGACGCCGTCGTCAGCGCGATCAAGGACGAGATGGCCCGCACGGGCGTGAAGCTGCTCTGGGGCACCGCCAACCTCTTCAGCAACCCCCGCTACATGCACGGGGCGGCCACGACCTGCAACGCCGACTCTTTCGCTTATGCCGCCGCCCAGGTCAAAAAAGCCCTTGAGGTGACCAACGAACTCGGCGGCGACGGATACACCTTCTGGGGCGGGCGGGAAGGCTACCAGACGATCTGGAACACCGACATGAAGCGCGAGATCGACCACCTCGGCGCGTTCATGCGGATGGCCGTCGACTACGCCAAGGAGATCGGCTTCACCGGCCAGTTCTACTTCGAGCCCAAGCCCAAGGAGCCGACCAAGCACCAGTACGACTTCGACGCGGCCGCCTGCATCAACTTCCTCCGGGCGTACGGCCTGGAAGATCACATCAAGCTGAACATCGAGACGAACCACGCCACGCTGGCCGGCCACAACGTCGAGCACGAGTTGGAGTACGCCGGCATGCAGGGATTCCTCGGCTCGGTCGACGCCAACACGGGCGACCTGCTGCTGGGCTGGGACACCGACCAGTTCCCCAC
>JABMRB010000754.1 GCA_013202865.1 Candidatus Nealsoniibacteriota bacterium
TGCTTCTTCGGAAGCACGATCCTCCCACCGTGTCTACTGAAACCCTTCCAACATTAACATACACTGATTCACTGCTAAGCTACCAGTTTACCAATTGCCCTGCCCTTTGCAACGGGGATATGGCGTTTCCGGCTCACGAATTCCGTAAATTCCGTGAATGCCCCCCGGAAGAGCTGGTTTCGGCGGTGGCGCGGGACGTTTAGGCGGGGATTGACGATTGATCGCCTGCCGCGGACGAGCGACAGTCGCCACTGCGAGCCACGGAGTTGAAGTCGAACGGCCTAGTGTGTGCCACCAATAAGGGGTGGTTGTCTGGCCATTCAGTTCATTTGGGCCCAGTTGTCCGATCTACTGGGCGACAACGTCACAAGGGGACAAGGGGCCACGATTCGTGTTAGCCCCGTCGCCTGCGACGGGAAACCACGCTGGTTTCGGAAAAAACCTCGGGCCTACCCGCCTCGGTATCGGGCCCGCCTCCGTATCGGGACCTTTGCACGACCTCGATCGAGCGGGTATAATCCGGCCCGTGCCGACGGCGGTGATCTTTGCGGCCATTGCGGGCCGGCTCTTTACACAACCTTCCATGGAGGATCGTTAGATGTCCGGCAGAAATCGACAGTTGCAACGGGGGACCGTTCTTGCAGCAACAATCGCCCTGGCGATGGTCTGGACCCTTGCGGTGACTGCGGCCGAACCGGCCCAGCAGCCCAGTACGCAGCAGCACGGGCCTGTCGCGTCGGTTGGTGCGGCCGATCTTGCCACGCTGGTCAAACGTTGCGGCGGTGCGGAACCGCTGGAGGGGTCGCTCGAACTCGTCCGAAAACTTGCGTGCAGCCGCAGACACTCCGGCGCGGGCGAAATCCTTGCCTTCGAGGAGAACCGGCAGTTCATCTACGCACTGGCCGACATGTCGCGGGGCCCCGTCGCCGAAGACGGCAGCCGGCCGCAACAAGGCGTGCGGCGGATTCGCCGGATCGTTCTGTTGAAGCCATCGACGCTCGTCATCGAGGACATGATCCATTTGCTAAGCCCGGTGTGGCCGATCCGCTGGATGTTGCGCAGCTCCGCCGAGCCGAAGGTCGAACAGGGCCGGTTCCGCGTGAGCGAAGCAGACACCGCAATCCGCGGCGAAACCGTGCTCCCGGCCGACGTCACGTTGAAGCAGACCACCCGGCCGGCGCGCGACGACCGGCCCGCAGGGTTTCGCGTGGAGGTGACACCAAAACTGGCGTCGAACGAGGTCCGATTCCTCCACGTGTTCCATCTCGGCGGCACCGCCGGGCAGGACGGTGTGAAGGTTGCCGAGGGAGATCAGCAGGTGGCACTGACGATCGGCACCAAAGAGAAGGTCTTCCGGTTGACGTTGCCCGCGGAGCCTACCGCGGCCGCGAAGATCGAGATCACGGCGGCCGATGGTACCGCGCTCGTGCCCAATCGGCTGTTGCCGTCCGGCGTGATGCCTCACGGTCCCAAGGGTGCCGCGTTGATGGAGCGCTGGGACGCCTCCTACCGCCGCGCGCAGTTGCCGGGCTGGGACGTCGGCCGGCCGTGTACGCACCTGGTCAAGGCCGTGGACGACAAGACGTTCAAGCCGGGCCGCGCGATCGTGCTCGGCTGCGGCTCGGGTACCAACGCGATCTATCTGGCCGGCAAGGGGTTCGAGGTCACCGGTGTCGACGTCTCGCCGTCGGCGCTGGCCATCGCGGCAGAGAAGGCGCGTGAGGCGAAGGTCGAAGTCGAGTGGGTGCTGGCCGATGCCGTGGCGTTGCCTGAACTTCGGCCGTACGACCTGATCTTCGACCGCGGCTGTTACCATCACATCTGCCAGTACAATTCACCCGGCTACGTGGAAACGCTCCGTCGGCTCTCCCGCGTCGGCGCCCGATCGCTGATCCTTGCCGGCAGCCCGGCCGACGGCAGCGGCGGCGGCCCACCCCGGATCCCCGAGGAGACGATCCGCAAGGATTTCTCCACGCTCTTCGACTTCGAGTGGCTGCGGAACGTCCACTTCGACACGCGTAATCCCGACGCCAAGGGCCCGTCGGCCTGGTCGATCCACTTGCGGCGCAAAGAGAAGTAGATTCCCGTTCACCGGGCTTGCGACGCCACTCAACACACGCGTAATCATGGAAGAGCCACATCAAGAGAGTCGCCGCCAAGAGAGTCCCCGACTGGACCCGTTTCGCGACGGTCCCTGGGCAAGGAAGCCGGGCGAGAGTGTCTGGCTGCCGGACGCCGATTGCCCGGCCTGCGGATCCGACACGACGAGGCCGGTCGGGTTGGTCTTCAGTCTCCATCCGCTACGCGGTGCCTGCCACGCCTGGCTGCTGAACCTCTGGAAGTGCGACCATTGCGGCAAACGATTCAGTGTGCCGGGCCCGAGGTTGTTGCGGTTCCTGGCGGTGTCGATCCCGATACTCCTTCTATTGCTTGTTGTTCTCGTGTTTTATCTCTTATCGTGAAGAAGAACGCCTTGAAGATTCGCAGCCCCTTATTGATCGGAATCGGAGCATTTGGCTTCGCAACTGCCGTTTGGCTCCTGTTCCGAACGCTAAGACTGGATTTGCGCGAGGAAACGCCCGGCACGAATCCGTATACGATGGTGCCATCCGAGCGATATCTCTACTGCGTATGGCACGATTCGATGGCCATTCCGGCGTTTGCGGGGAAACATCGCTCCACGGCAGCGTTGACGAGCCAACACAAGGACGGGTCCTTCGTGGCCGGCGTGCTGCGATTTGTCGGCATGTCGACCATCCGGGGATCAACGAATCGCATGGGAGCCGGCGCCATGCGGAAACTCATGCGAGCCACCGAAGACAAGCACATGGTCATCACGCCGGACGGTCCTCGCGGTCCCAGCCGGCAAATGAGCATGGGGATCGCCTTCCTGGCGTCGCGCACCGGCCATGCGGTCGTTCCGACGGCCTATTCCTGCGTTCGGTGCTGGAGAATCAAGGGCAAATGGACGGATCTCATCATCCCCAAGCCATTTACTCGCGTCTACTTGCTTGCCGGCAGTCCAATCGAAGTCCCCCCCGACCTGAAACCCGACCAACTTCAGCAGTACGTTGCCCAAATCCAAGCAGCGATGGACCGCTTGAACGACAAAGCAGAACGGTTGTCCAAAGGCAAGGAGTCGAATCTAGCCACCTGAAGTCTGTAGGGTGCGCGAAACGCAACCACGATGGCCGCCTACCGACGATTCAGCGTTTGTTCCCTGTAGGCCCTGAACTAAGCAGCACTCGCGAGGGGGTGGTGAATGGTCCAATAAATGACCTCTCGGGATGGCAGGGCCAGCGCGCACTCTAGGTAAAGTGGGCTGGCGCGGTAAGGGCGATGTTTGTATAACCGAGCGTAGTTCAATTGGAGGTAACTGAAAACGCAAGGAGGGTTCGGGGATGAGAA
>JABMRB010000755.1 GCA_013202865.1 Candidatus Nealsoniibacteriota bacterium
CTTCGTCAACCAGCAAAAGCTTCTCCACCTTTTTTGTCATTAAAACCTTCTCAGCTTCCTCAAGCGTCACAGTTCCCGTAGCCGTTACAAGGTGTTCCCGGGTCATTACTTCGGAAATTGGCAGGTGGTCGTCCTCGAGAAAACGCAGGTCGCGTCGGGTAATAATACCCACGAGCCGGCCGTCCGACTCGGTAATCGGCACGCCCGAGACGTTGTGCTGGCCCATGATTTCCCTTGCCCGGCCGACCGACTCGCTGGGCGGCAAGGTCTGCGGATTAAAAATGATTCCGTTGGCGCTCCGCTTGACCTTCGAGACCTCCTTGCTCTGAAGTTCCACCGACATATTCTTATGGATGATGCCGATCCCCCCCTCCAGGGCCAGGGCGATCGCCATCGCGCTCTCGGTGACGGTGTCCATCGGAGAGCTCAAGATGGGCACGTTCAGGCTGATCCGCCGCGTCAGCTTCGTGCTGACGTCGACCTCGGCCGGCACCACCTCGCTATAACGCGGCTCCAGCAGCACATCGTCGAACGTCAGCCCGTGATACTCGCAAATACTCTCTCGCATGGTGTCCGGTCCTTTGCAGTCAGAAGTGGAATGACGCTATTATGGCGCCCGTGTGGCGGATTGCAATGAGTGGGGGGGAGGAGTGGGGAGTGGGGAGTGGGGAGAAAGAACGCCCCCCGACTGCGTTCGTGGGGGTTAGCGCGACGGTTGCCCCCGCCACCTATCACCACCACGCACTATAAGAAACCGCACGCCGTAGGTAAGATGGGAGGTTGTCAGTCGTCAGTTATCAGTTTTCAGTTCTTCTTCCAGACGGTCATTGCACGTGCGTACGCAAAGGAGACGGGTACGAAAACCCGCCGCAGCCCGGCCAGACACACAACTCAGAATCAATCCCGGACAACTGAAAACTGACAACTGAAAACCGGTGTCCACGCCACCCTGACTCGGCGCTGTAGCACCAGGAGTCTCAACGTGACCAAGCGAGAAGTAGTCCGGACCGTGCTCCAAGGGAAGCGACCCCCATATATACCCTGGTCGATCGGATTGACCAAGGAGGCCAAGGAGAAGCTCCAGCGACACTACGGCTGCGATGACCTCGAAGTGCCGCTCGAGAACCACCTGCTGAAACTCGGCAGCGATATCGGCTTCTTCACCGACTTGGGTGGCGACCGTGTGCAGGACGTCTTCGGCGTCGTCTGGGATCGGAGCATCGACAAAGACATCGGCAACGTCACCGGCTGTGTGTTGCCCGAGCCGACGCTGGCCGGCTACGAACTACCTAACCCGCTCGACCGGCGGTTCTTCGACGAGATCCCCGGCCGCATCGAGCAATTCCCCGACCGGTTTCGCGTCTTCCAGATCGGTTTCTCGCTCTACGAACGGGCGTGGACGTTGCGAGGGTTGGAAAACCTCTTGATGGATTTCTACGACCATCCGGATTTCGTCCGCGAGTTGTTCGCCGCGATCGCCGACTACAACATCGCCCAGGTTTCCGAGGCATTGAAGTACGACGTCGACGCGGTCTACTTCGGCGACGACTGGGGCCAGCAGCACGGCCTGCAAATGGGCCCGGCCACATGGCGGGAGTTCATCTATCCGGTGCTGCGACGGATGTACGCCGCGGTCCGCGATGCGGGCAAGTTCGTAATGATCCACTCCTGCGGCGACGTCGACGAGCTATTCGACGACCTGATCGACGCCGGCCTGAACTGCTTCAACCCGTTCCAGCCCGAGGTAATGGACGTCAACGCCCTGCTACCGCAATATCGCGGCCGGTTGGCGTTCCACGGCGGCATGTCGACCCAACGAACGTTGCCGTTCGGCACCGTCGACGACGTACGCTGCGAGACCCGGCGGCTGCTGGAACTCGGTGCCGACGGCGGCTACATCCTAGCCCCGGCCCACGACGTCGAAGGCGACGTGCCGCTGGAGAACATGCTGGCCATGATCGAACTGGCTCAGGGGCAGCCTGGTTACGAAGGTTCGTAGTTGTTTCACCCCGAAGGGGGTTTCACATCGAAGCCCCCGGGGTCGCGGAGCGCACCCTGGGGAAACGTGCCATCTAATCCGCAAGAACCCGGAAGGGGTTCAACATGTTGCGCGACGGCGGCTCGCCCCCGTTGTGAAACCGCTTCGCGGTAGGGGGCCTCTGAAACTCTCCGCAGAACCATCGGTCCGCCCAAAGAGATCCGCAACAACTTCGCCTCGGGGTGACATAGGTCTGTCACACGCCTGTGCTATCATACGTCGTTCGTAGTACCGGCTTCAGCCGGAACATGAGGCATCTCGGTGTGCCCCGGCAAGGCGTTTTCCGCCTGAAGGCGGTACTA
>JABMRB010000756.1 GCA_013202865.1 Candidatus Nealsoniibacteriota bacterium
GGGGAACTGCCACTTGGTCAGATTGTCCGCTTTGTCGGTCAGGTACCAGCCGTCCAGATCGATTGGCGTGGCCGCAGGATTGTGGATTTCGATCCAGTCGGAGAAATCACCGTCCTCGTCGGCCAGCGTGTGATTGTTGACGGCCATGAACTCGCTGATCAACGGCCCGCCCTGGAGCACCTGCCGCGGTTCGAGTGTCTCGAACCGCATCCGTCTTGCCCGACCCGTTTTTCTTGTACGCTTATTCATCAAACCTGAATCTCCTACCCGTGAACCGTTGTCACGCCCGCTTGCGGTGCCAAACCGCCCCGTCCATCGGCCCGAATCGCCGCAGCAGAAGACGGCCCGGCACCCATAGACGATGATAACAGACTCCAGTAGATCATGCAAGTAATCTGACGGCGGAGTCAGCGCCACAGGATCGTTGAAGCCGACCGCCGTGTTGCCACCGAGCCAGGCTGCATCGTCGAAATTTGGACAAATCCCAACCGTCGGCTGTTGTGGGGCAGGGTTGTATCCGGCCTCGGCAGGTTGGAAACCTACCCCACGACACTTCCGCCGAAGCCGAACTGGCAGCCGCCCGACGAACGAATCTCACGCTGCTTCAGGCGCGGCTTACGCCCTGAATTACCAGAATACCAATCTGCAGATGGGGCACCACCCCGTTCCTCTCTGGATTCGCGGGCTCCCCCCCTGGGGTGGGGGGGCGGAATGGTCAACAAGACGATGAGAAAAAACCTTAATAATAGCGTTCAGGGCGTTGCAATATAATGAATAGTTCGATATATTGGTGGTAGTCGGCCTCTCGGGCGGCTGTCGTGCGCGTATGTTTGGAACTTCGATTATCGGCACCATATCGAGGCAGCGTTTCGGTTTGAAAACCTGCTCGTAGTCTTCTCCGGGTGATTTCTCCCGGTGCGGTGCCGACTCTGTCTACAGCGACTTCCCAGTCGCGGTTCCGCCCCGTGAAGGGTTCTCCCGGAGGGAGTTTTCGGCATATCGTGGGATATTTGCTTGGAAATTACGTATTCCTTTTTTACTTTCGGGAGATCGGTGATGAGAAACGTTTGTGCAATCCTTGCTGTTGTGGTCATGCTGGCATCTGGCAGCACGCCCAACGTCTTGGCGGTTGATTTCTTCGACAACTTTGACAACTACACGGTAGGCGATGATATCGTCGACCAAGACCCAGGCAGGCTGCCCGGAGGTTGGGCCGGTTGGGATGGTTTTTTTGTCGCCGGCGCCCCGATCAGCGATGCCGTCTCGTTCAGTGGTGCCAACTCGGTGCTGATTTCCGGTGACAACGGCACCGATTTGGTGCATGAGTTCGCCGGTATCACGAGCGGCCGGTGGGAAATCTCGGCGATGCAGTACATACCGGCCGCCAGTACGGGCAACACCTTCTTCATCATGATGAGCGAGTACACCATGGGCGGTGATCCCAAGACGTGGGCCGCTCAACTCGAAGCCAACATGGACACAGAAACGCTTACGTCCACTATAATCACGGGGACAAGCGTGCCGCTGGTTCTGGACGATTGGGCCGAGATCAAGATCGACGCGGATCTCGACCAGCATACGGCCGACGTATACTACAACGGCACGCTGATCGGCAGCGGGGCGTGGAATGGCGGGATTCAGGCGGTAGACCTGTATCCGACCGCGACCGCCACGACCATCTACTACGACGACTTCACTCTCGCCCAGTATCCGGAACTCACCTGGGATGACGCCCAATCGGGCAACTGGAACTCGGCCAACTGGACGGGTGGCCCGCCTTCTGTCCCCGACGACAGGACTTATGCCCTGATTAACGCCGCCGGCCGTACGGTGACTGTAGCAGCGGACGCCCAAACCCGGGCCCTGTCGGTCCAGGGTGGAACGCTTTCCATCAACACCGGCCGGACGCTCTCGGTTGCCACCACTGCCGAATTCGCTCCCGACACTTTGCTCAACATTGCCGCCGGTGGCCAGTTGAGCGTTGGTGCGACGCCCTCGGGCAACCCCGGTGCGATCGATTTGACGTCGGGTGGTCGCTTGTCGGTCCCGTCGACCATGGCGATGCCCGCTAGCCTGGATCTTCGCGGCGGTACGTTCGAGATCACCGGCGAACTTGCCTTGGTGGACGACGCCCTGTCGCACTACGGCTTCCACATCAACGACGACGCCCTGGCGATGGATCTCCACTGGAACGGCGGCATGATGGGTAACAACGATCCCACGTCGTTCAGCAATTTCTACGCCCATGTGCCCCTGACCAACGGGCCGGATGGCCGCGGGCTCGATTTCAACGACGACAACGACTTCATTAATTCCGGTGCGATCGGCCAGAACGACAACTACAGCAACCTCTGGGTCGGCTACCTGCACGTCGACGCAGCTAGCGCCGGAGACTGGGAGTTCCGCAACGCGGGCGACGACGACGCGGCCGGGATCTGGCTCGACGTCGACAGGGACGGGGAGTTCTACTCCGATAATCTCGGCCTCTTGACCGACAACGGCGAGCAACTCTCCTGGGAGGACGGCGGCGCCAAGGCCAGGACCCTGACGGAAGGCGATTATCTGATCGCCTTCACTCACCGCGAAGGTGGCGGCGGCTCACGGGCCGACTTCACGTTCAAGTCGCCCTCGATGGGTGCCGAGGCCCGCGTCAAGCCGGGTGATCCGGCCCAGGCCGGCCTCTGGTCGTCCTACGGCGAGTTGCCCGGGGCCTTTTCCAAGGCACTCGACATTGCAGTTCACGAAGACTCGGGGCTCGTCATCAACGCTATCGGCGGAGCTACGCTCGGCAGCCTGACACTCAACAACGGTGGCCTGAGCGTCGACGGCGACGTTACTTTCAGCAGCACGTCGGCCCCCGCCGCTGCGACCGCCTCGGGTGTCGGTGGTGACGGCACGGTTGCGGGTGGTCCCCTGACGATCGCGTCGAACGCCTTCACGCTACTTGCCCCCGGCTCCGGCACGGTCACCTACGACTCGATCTCCATTCCGGGAACCGCCACGGCATTGACCCTGGACGTGAATTCCACGATGACCCCCGGTGCGATCACCGCCAACGGTGGAAGCCCCGTTGTCACGGTCACCAAGATGGGTGTCGGCACGGTCCGGCTCAATTCGCCGAACGTCAACATGGACAACGCCAGTTGGGCCGTCAACGACGGCACGCTCGAGGTGGACGTCACCAATGCCGATCCACTTGCGGGCGCTCCCGTAACGCTTGGCGGCGGCACGTTGCAGATCTCCACAACGGCTTACGACCCCAATTCCATGGTCCCCAACGTGGTCGACCACGCCTTCTACGACCACGCCACCGACTTGAATGCACAACTCGGCGCGATCGACGACGGCATCGACAACAATATGAACGGCGGCCTGCTCCTGATGGAACCGACCACAACGCAGAAGTGGTCCGGCGAAATCTGGCAGGGCGGCAGCTATCCGGGATCTGACAATTACTACAGCCAGATCTGGTCCGGCACGTTCACGGCCCCCAAGACGGGTACCTACACGTTCAACGTCTCGGGTGACGATTACGAGATGCTCTGGATCGACAAGAACGGCGACGGCGAGTTCGACAACACCGAGGAGAATGAGACCGTCACGTCGAACATCCCGCCGGAGGGCTGGAACACGGCCAAGACTGGGACCATCGATCTGACCGCGGGCCAGTCGTACGACTTCGCCCTAGGCCACAATGAGGGTACCGGCGGCGACAATATGAACGCCACGATCACCATCCCCGATGGAGCGCCCGTTCGGATGAACCCGTCCGCCCCGGATCAGGCCGGCTGGTGGTCGTCCAGAGGCGGCACCATGGCGATCAACGTGACAAGCACGATCACCGTGGATAACCCCGTCGCCGTAGGCGGACCCAATAACATCGAGTACGCCTATTACGACAATGTGGACGCCAGCCAACTGGCCGCCATCGACGACGGCGAAGACAACGGCCTGAACGGCGGCCTGCTCTCGCTGACTCCCACCAGCAGGCAGGGTTGGACCGAGGCGATCTGGCAGGGCGGCAACGTGTCCGACACCTACCACCAAGTCTGGTCGGGCAAGTTCACGGCACCCGAAACGGGTACCTACGAGTTCGCGATCCACGGTGACGACTACGAGATGTTCTGGATCGACAAGAACCACGACGGCGAGTTCGACGGCGCCGAAGAGACCGTCACAGCCAATCCTCACGATGATCCCGATGGCTGGAATACGCCGAGGACCGGCTCGATCACTCTGACCGCCGGCGAGACGTACGACTTCCTCCTGGGCCACAATGAGGTCGGCGGCGGTGACTTCCTCAACGCCACGATCAAGATTCCCAGCGGGACGGCCGTTCGCATGAATCCCAGCAATCCGGCTCAGGACGGCTGGTGGTCGGCCGATATCGTGTACGGAGACTCAACGATCAATATCAATACCGAGGCCGCCAGCACCATCGACCAGATAATCCTCAAGCAGGGTGGTTTGGCGATCACCGGCGCCCCGGTAACCGTCGGACAGGCCTCCATCTCCACCGACACCATCGGAATCGTCGGGCTGATCACGCACACGCCGACTGTGCTGACCGGCACGGCCGGCCTGCAAGGCAACGACCAGACGGTGGTGCTCACGAAGACCGGTGCCGCCGACTTGGTACTGAACAAGGCGGGCGTCGGACTGGGTAGTGCCACGATCGCCGTCAACGAAGGTAATCTGATCAGCCAGGCCGCCGCGGGCGCTAACCCACTCGGTGGTGCCGCCTTGGCTCTCCGTGGCGGCACGTTCGTCGCCTCGGCCACGTCGGCAGCCATCTCGCCCGTCACGTACGACAACGCGATCAGCGTTGCCGGCAAGAGCACGCTCACTGCCGCGCCCAGTTCCGACGGCCACGACGGTCCGATGACCGTCAACCTCACCGGCCCCGTGACGCTGGACGCCCAACTGAACTTGAGCGCCGACGATAACTACGAGTTGAACGTCGGCGGCACAATCACGGGTCCCGGCGGCTTGCTGTTCGACAGTGGCACGGTGACCCTCTCCGCTGCCGATAGCGAGGTCGGGACGATCACCGCCAGCGGCGGTACTGTCAGCACGGTCGGCAACGACGTTGCCGTTACCAATTCGTTCAGGGCTGGCGGCACTAGGATCTCCATCGACGCAGGCAGCTTCGGTGTGCGCGGTACCGATCTGGCCAGTGGTGCAGACCTCTTGACCGTCAGTGGCAACACACTGACCATCGGAGGTGGATCTCCGCTGTCTCTCCAATCTCTCTTCACCTTCGACACCAAGAACGGTACGACGGTTCCGGACATGATCGGCGGCCCGGCCCACGACGGTGAGTTGATCGCCGGCGCCGACATCAGCACCGGCGGCATGGGATTCGGCGGTGGTGAAGCGTTGCAGTTGACCACCGAAGGCGACTACATGGATATCGCCGACCCGCAGGGGTACAACTTCTCCGAAGCGTATACCTGGACCGCCCGTATCAAGACGACGGCCGGTTCGGGCGCTGTCTTCTCGCGGAACCCCGACGGGACCGCGTGGAACCAGGGCTCGCAGGCGCTGTTCGTCCGTGGCAATAATGCACAGTTTGATGCGGGCTGGGTTGGTAACCCCAACACAAACACCGCTGTGCAGGACGACGCCTGGCACCAGTTGGTGGTGACGTTCGACCCGGACGGCGACGCTTTCAAGATCTTTGTCGACGGCGTGGCGAAATACGACCAGGCGTTCAACGCCAACGCGTATGACGAAGCCACGACCAACCACAACAGCGGCTTCGCCAACACCAGCTTCACGGTTGGTAAGGCAGATTTCTCCGGCGGGTTGGCCGACCTCGGTACGCTGATCGGCCTGATCGACGACGTGGCCATCTTCAGTGAGGCCCTCGTCGGCGACGAACTGGCCCAGTTGCTTAACAACGGCGCCGCGTCGATGCTTGGCGGGGCGGTCGAAATGCCCATGACCCACGTCAACATGACGGCCAATTCGACGCTGACTTCGGGTAGCGAAAGCGTGACGCTTGGTAATCTGACCGCGCAGCCCGCCGTCACCTCGCTGAACTTCGCAGGTGCCAGCTACTCGTTCCAGGACGCCGCCATCGCCGGCGGTGTGATCGTCACAGGCGAAATGGAAGTTCGCGGCGCGCTCGACATCGGCAACGGCGTCGCCGGTACGGTGACCGTCGGCGGCGACAGCGAACTGGCGTTCGGCTCCGA